>CAKSQS010000044.1 GCA_934486705.1 uncultured Eubacteriales bacterium | reverse complement strand
TGAATACTGTTTCGGAGTGAGAATATGAACTGGACTGAAATAACCGTAAATGTGCCGCTTGAATATACCGATACCGCCGCCGCAATAGCCAATATGACCGTGCCGTACGGCATTTATATTGAGGATTACTCCGATTTGGAGCAAGAGGCGGAGGAAATAGCCCACATTGATTTAATTGACGAGGAGCTTGTAAAAAGGGACAGGACTAAGTCGGTTATTCATATTTACATTTCCGAATGCGATAACGCCGAAGAAAGCCTTGCTTTTTTAAAGGAAAGGCTTGCGGCTGAAAAAATACCGTTTGAGGTGGGTGCTGTCGGTGTAAACGACAATGATTGGAACGAAAACTGGAAAAAATACTTTCACGCTACCGAAATAGGCAAAAGGCTTGCCATAGTGCCGAGCTGGGAAAGCTACGAAAATGTAAGCGGCAGAAAAATTCTGCACATAGACCCCGGCGCTGCATTCGGCACGGGCACGCACGCCACAACGTCGCTTTGCCTTGCAATGCTTGAAAATTATGTGACCGAGGGCACAAAAATGCTTGATATAGGCTGCGGCAGCGGCATACTATCTATTGCGGCGGTGCTGTTAGGCGCTGAAAATTCGGTCGGGGTGGATATTGACGCGCAATCGGTTAAAACGGCGCGCGAAAACGCCGAGCTTAATAACCAAAACGGCAAAACCGAATATATTGTGGGCGATTTAGCGGATAAGGTAAGCGGAAGGTTTAACGTTGTTTGCGCCAATATTGTGGCGGATGTGATAATAAGGCTGCTTGAAAACGTTCGTGATTATATGGCGGAAAACGCCGTGCTGCTGGTTTCGGGAATTATTGACGCGCGCGAGCAGGACGTGCTGCGCGCCGCCGAAAAGCACGGCTTTACGATTAAAGAAAAGCAATATAAGGATAATTGGTGCGCATTTGCGCTTATATAACGAAACGGAGGAAAATCAATGCTGGAGTTTGAACAGCTAAAGCTTCGCCTTGAGAGTAACGAGGGCGAGCTGCGCGATTTAAAGGACGCGTTAGGATATGAGCATTTAAAAAACGAAATTGAGGAATTAGAGGCAAAAACCGCCGCCCCCGGCTTTTGGGACGACGCCGAAAATTCGCAGAAAATTCTGCAAAAGACCGGCAAGCTTAAAAATACGGTTGAGACCTACGAAAAGCTTTGTTCTTCTTATGATGACCTTTTAACGCTTATAGAAATGGGCGACGAGGAGGAAGACCTATCGCTTGTGGGCGAAATTACCGAAAGCCTTGAAGAGTTTGAAAATGGGCTTGCCGCGCTGCGCTTGCAGACCCTGCTTACGGGCGAGTATGATAATAACAACGCGATTTTAACCTTTCACGCGGGCGCGGGCGGAACAGAGGCTATGGACTGGGTATCAATGCTTGTGCGTATGTATACGCGCTGGAGCGAGCGCCACGGCTTTAAGGTGCAGCTGCTCGACTTTTTGGACGGCGACGAGGCAGGTCTTAAAAGCGCCACAATGCTTATAGCGGGAGATAACGCCTACGGCTATTTAAAGAGCGAATCGGGCGTGCACCGCCTTGTGCGCGTGTCACCCTTTGACGCGTCTGGCAGGCGGCACACATCCTTTGCCTCGCTTGAAGTAATGCCCGAGATAAGCGACGATAACGACATTGAAATACGCGAAGAGGATATTAAAATGGACGTTTTCCGCTCTTCGGGCGCGGGCGGTCAGCACATAAACAAAACTTCATCCGCGGTTCGCTTAACGCACATTCCCACGGGAATAGTGGTTGCCTGCCAGAACGAGCGCAGCCAGTTCCAGAACCGCGACCAGGCAATGAAAATGCTCAAATCAAAGCTGCTCGAAATAAAGGAGCGCGAGCACCTTGAAAAAATTGAGGATATTAAGGGTGTTCAAAAGGAGATTGCCTGGGGCTCGCAAATACGCTCATACGTATTTATGCCGTACACCATGGCAAAAGACCACAGAACGGGCTTTGAATCGGGCAATATAAACGCGGTTATGGACGGCGACTTAGACGGCTTTATAAACGCTTATTTAAAAGCCGCCTCAAAGGGCGAATTACAGAAAAATTAGGAGCGGAATATGAAAAGAATAATATGTTGTTTATTGGCGGCTCTTACCGTTTTCGGTCTTGCGGGCTGCGGCAAAAAGGCAAAAAGGCAGCTTTATAATGGCAAGCTTTCAAAATACATTACCCTTGCCGATTATAAGGGCTTAAAAGTCGATACAAAATCGGATGAGTTTAAGGAATACTACAATAACGTTATTTCATCCGACGTATCGTCAAACGATTTATATGTTAAAAAGACCGAGGGCACGGTTGAAAACGGTGACACCGCAAATATTGACTACACCGGCAAAAAGGACGGCGTTGCATTTGACGGCGGCACTGCGGCGGGCTACGACCTTAAAATCGGCTCAAATTCCTTTATAGAGGGCTTTGAAACGGGGCTTATAGGTAAAAAAATCGGCGATACGGTGGATTTGAACCTTACCTTTCCCGAAAACTACGATTCAACCGAGCTTGCGGGCAAGGCGGTAGTTTTTACGGTTAAAATAAACTACGTTAAAACCGAGGAAGAAAGAAAACCCGATGATTATTATTCGGAACTCGGCTTTAAATCGCTCGATAAATACACCGCCGACGTAACCGAGCGCGCGGTTAAGAATTATCTGCTCGATAAGGTAAAAGAAGGCTCAAAGATAAAGGAATACCCGCAAACCGAAATTGATACCATGTACGGCTCTTATAAAAATATGCTTGAGCAGAATTTAAAGAGCAGCTACGGCGTTGACCTTGCAACATACCTTACTTCAAACAATATGACCGAGGAGTCGTTTAAAGAGGATCTTGTAAAAAATCAGATCAAGCCCGCAATGGAAGATCAGATGGTGGCTTACTCAATACTCGATAACGAAAAGTTAGGGCTGAAGGACGAGGAAGTAAATAAAAAGGTTGACGAAACGGTTAAGAGCATAAACAATTCGCAGGTGACCGCCGAAACGGTTAAAAGCTACTACGGCGAGTATTATTTTGAGTATATGACCGTTAACGAAAAGGTTGCAGATTATCTTTACAAGAACGCGAAAATTTCTTAAATGCGGTGTGAGGTAATAAATATCCGCACCGTGTCGGACGGCGAATACCGCGATATATCGGCGCGGCAATCGGACGGGCTTAAAAAAAAGCTTGAAAATTGCGGTGAGGACGATGTAAAGCGCACGCTTGCGGGCAGGCTGCTGCTTGAAAGAATGATAAAGCGGATATACGGTAAAGAGCGGTTTGAAATAAAATACAATATAAACGGCAAGCCACTTTGCGATTTTTGCTTTTTCAGCATTTCGCACTCGGGTAATTATGCCGCCGCCGCCGTTTCGGGCAAGCCCATAGGCGTGGATATTCAAATTCCCGGCGGGTTTAAAAAACGCGCAAAATATATGCTTTTTACCCCCACCGAAAACGAATTTGTAAATGCGAAAGACCCCGAAGACCGATTTTACACCCTGTGGACGCGCAAAGAGGCATATATAAAAGCAGAGGGCGACACTCTTTCTGACGCGGCGAAAATTTCGCTTGTCAGCGGCGGGGAACTTTTGGAAAAGCTCGGAGAATACCGCTTTGAAACCGAGAAAACAAACCGATATTGTTTAACTGTGTGCTATAAGTAAGTATGAAAATAGGAAACATTGAAATTAAAGGCTACGCGGCTTTAGCGCCCATGGCGGGCGTTGCCGACCGCGCAATGCGCGAGTTGTGCCGCTATTACGGCGCGGCGTTTACCGTGGGCGAGCTTACAAGCTCACGCGGGGTGGTGCTTAACGATAAAAAGTCGGCGGCGCTGCTTACCGCGTCGGATAAAGAGCGGCCGTTCGGTTCGCAGCTTTTCGGCAACGACCCCGAAATAATGGCAGAAGCGGCAAAGGCTGCCTTGCGCTTTAATCCCGATTTTATTGATATAAATATGGGCTGCCCCGCGCCCAAGGTTGCGGCAAACGGCGGCGGCAGCGCGCTTATGAAAGATCCGCTTTCGGCGGGGAAAATAGTGGCGGCGGTGGTGAAAGCCGTAAACATACCCGTAACGGTGAAAATGCGCACGGGCTATGATAATGAGAACATAAACGCGGTGTATTTATCGCAAATATGCGAAGATGCGGGAGCGGCGGTAATAACGGTGCACGGCAGAACCCGCCCGCAAATGTACGCCCCCGGCATTGATTACAAAACAATAGCCGAGGTTAAAAAAGCGGTGAAAATTCCCGTAATTGCAAACGGGGATATAACGGGCGGCGAAAGCGCCGAATATATGTATTCAGCCACCGGGTGCGATATGGTGTCGGTCGGGCGTGCGGCAGAGGGCAACCCATTTATTTTTGCCGAAATAAACGCATATTTTGAAAACAAGCCCTACCGAAAACCGCCGCTGTATGAGCGCCTTAAGGTGCTTAAAAAGCAGATTTTGCTTATGAGCGAATATAAAGACCCGCACATAGCCTTGCTTGAGGCGAGAAAGCACGCAGCATGGTATATGCAGGGCTTAAACGGTGCGGCGACGCTCAGAAGAATGTGCGGAGAAATAGGCAGTATGGCGGATGTTGATAATATCTGCGAAAAAGCACTTGAACAGAACAAAGATATGTGATAGAATAATAAAGTTATATGGAAAGGAAGCGTTACAATGTCAGGACATTCCAAATGGAACAATATCAAGCGCAAAAAGGAGAAGACCGACGCCGCAAAAGCAAAGGTTTTCACCAAAATCGGCCGTGAAATTTCGGTTATAGTTAAAACCGGCGGCGCAAACCCCAACGAAAACAGCAAATTAAAGGACGCAATAGCAAAGGCTAAGGCGGCGAACGTGCCCAACGAAAATATTGAAAGAATAATTAAAAAAGCGGCGGGCGACGGCGAGGCAAATAATTACGAGGAGTTAATATACGAGGGCTACGGTCCTTCGGGTGTTGCGGTGGTTGTTGAGACTCTTACCGATAACCGCAACAGAACAGCGGGCGAAATGCGCCATTATTTTGATAAATGCGGCGGTAACTTAGGGCAGAGCGGCTCTGTTATGTTTATGTTCGACCGAAAGGGCATTATTCAGATAGAGGCCGAGGGGCTTGACGAAGACACCGTTATGGAGGCGGCTTTGGAGGCGGGCGTCGAGGACTTTAATTTTGACGGCGACGTTTTTGAAATTTCAACCGACCCGAACGATTTGGGCGCGGTTCGCGACGCGCTTGAAAAGGCGGGCTACAGATTTTTATCAGCCGAGGTTGAGTATGTTCCGCAGACAATGGCTACCATAGAGGACGCGGAAACCGCGGCTAAAATGGAAAAGCTTATTGATATGCTTGAAGAAAACGACGACGTTCAGGCAGTATGGCACAACTGGGATATGCCCGACGAGGAAGAAGAAAATTAAAATTCAAAAATAAAATGCTTGCATTTTAGTTTGATATGTGTTATTATCAATATGTTATGAATAAGAAAGGGGTGACAAAGATGAAGGAAGGTATTCATCCGCAGTATGAAAAGGTTACTATAAAGTGCGCTTGCGGCGCGGAGTTCGAGACACGCTCAACGAAAAAGGATATCCGTTTGGATATCTGCTCAAAATGTCATCCGTTTTTCACCGGTAAGCAGAAGCTGGTAGACACCGGCGGTCGCGTTGACAGATTTAAAAAGCGTTTCAATATGGAATAATATAACCTTTTACTCCGCAGTCACTTTAAGCAACTGCGGATTTTTTTAATTTGGGAGAGGGTGCGGGTGTCCGGTGGACACCTCTGCAAAGCAGAAGCACCGACCGAGGCGGCAGCCGAGACGGTGGGTTGCATTAGCAAGACGGAAGGGTTGTTACAGGCCTAAATTGATTAGTAAACTAATGCATTTTATTGACTATGTTTTGCATATCAAATCTCTAATTTGCAAATATGCTCAAGTTTCTGACAATCCCTCAGCCGACTGACGGCGGCAGCTCCCTTTAGGCAAGGAAGCCGATGGTCTGCATATCTAATATCTAATGTCTAAATCGGGGTGAGCAAAACGGAAAGCTATATTACGGTTGTGGGCGAAACTGCCGCCGAATACACCGAAAAGCGTTCGCGGTTTATAGCAACGCTAAAGCACTGTGAAACAGAGGAAGATGCGGCGGCTTTTATAAACGCGCTTAAAACAAAATATTGGGACGCGCGCCACAACTGCTTTGCGTACTCGGTGGAAAACGGCGCATTAAAACGCTTTTCGGATGACGGCGAACCCCACGGCACAGCGGGAAAGCCCATACTTTCGGTAATAGAGGGCGCGGGCATTACAAACGTCTGCATTGTGGTTACAAGGTATTTCGGCGGGGTACTGCTCGGCACGGGCGGGCTTGTGCGCGCCTACACAAAGGCTGCGGCAGACGCGGCGGCAAAAATAACAAAAGCGGTTATGACACCCGGCACGGTTTTCTCCGCCGAGTGCGATTACTCCGCTGCCGAAAGGCTTGCAAAGCTTATTGCCGATATGGGCGGCAGTGTGGAAAACACGGTTTACGCCGAAAACATAAGATATGAGTTTTTTATAAGCGATACCGAAAAGCAAAAATTCACCGAAAAGCTTAAAGAGACCTTTTGCGCGCGAATTACGGCGGAAGAGATAAAAAACGAGGCAAGGCCGGTGGAAATTAAATGAAAAGGAAATACAAAACGGTGATTTTTGCAATTTTGGTAACATTTCTTTTAATCGGCATTGCGGCGGTTTCTTTAAGCGTATATATGGTTAAGACAACCGAAAAAAGTATTTTTACCGCCGATACGTTTAAAAATGACAAAAAAGCGGACTGTATTTTAATTTTGGGCGCAGGCGTGAAGGACGGCAAGCCGAAACCTATGCTGCGCGATAGGCTGCTCACAGGCATTGAGCTTTATAAAAGCGGCGCGGCGAAAAAAATAATTATGAGCGGCGACCACGGCAGAGCGGATTACGATGAAGTAAACGTTATGCGCGCCTTTGCTTTGGAGCAGGGCGTAAAGGCGGAGGATATTTTCCTTGACCACGCAGGATTTTCCACCTACGACAGCGTTTACCGCGCAAAAAATATTTTCGGCGCTGAAAATATTATAATCGTAAGCCAGAAATATCATTTATACCGCGCGCTTTACATTGCAAAAAAGATTGATGTTAAGGCGGCGGGCGTATCTGCCGACCTTAATACCTACGGCGGTCAGCTTAAAAGGGATATACGCGAAATAACAGCGCGGGATAAGGACTTTTTCAAGTGTATTATAAAGCCGAAAGCCCAAATTATGGGCGATAAAATACCCCTTGACGGCGACGGCAGTATTACGCTCGGGTAAAAAAGCTTTATCCCCGCAAACTCCTATTTATTATATCGATAAACAAAACGGCAGAAATCACTTCTGCCGTTTTTCAATACACTTTATTTTATTACCCGGCTTTTATCTTCCGATACCGCGCGTTCTATAAATTCATCCGCCGTCATAGAGCCGAGGTCGCCGTTTTCGCCGCGCTCTCTTACCGAAAGCGTTCCGTTTTCCACCTCGTTATCGCCTATTATAAGCATATAAGGCACTTTTTGCAGCCTTGCCTCGCGAATTTTATAGCCTATCTTCTCGTTGCGGTCGTCCAATTCCACACGTATTCCCTTTTCTTCAAGGCGGCGCTTAATATCACAAGCATAATCGCAGTGGCGGTCGGCAATAGTCAAAAGCTTTACCTGAACCGGCGCTAACCACATCGGGAACGCGCCCGCGTATTTTTCAATAAGCAGCGCAAGGGTTCTTTCGTAGCAGCCGATAGAGGTACGGTGAATAATATAGGGGTTCTTCTTCACGCCGTCGCGGTCGACATACTCCATACCGAACTTTTCGGCGAGCATTTGGTCTATCTGAATGGTGATAAGCGTATCTTCCTTGCCGTAAACGTTCTTTATCTGAATATCAAGCTTAGGTCCGTAGAACGCTGCCTCGCCAATGCCTATTTTATAGGGTATTTCAAGGTGGTCGAGTATCTTTTTCATAACTCCCTGAGCCTCGTCCCACTGCTCGGGCGTGCCTATATATTTATCGCGGTCGGCAGGGTTCCACTGCGAGAAACGGTAGGAAACATCTTCATAAAGCCCCAGAGTTTTAAGCATATGAATTGCAAGCTCTAAGCAGCCGCGGAACTCCTGCTCCAATTGGTCGGGGGTGCACATTAAGTGACCCTCGGAAATTGTGAACTGGCGAACCCTTATAAGACCGTGCATTTCACCGCTGTCCTCATTGCGGAAAAGGGTCGAAGTCTCGTCATAGCGCAGCGGCAAATCGCGGTAGGAGCGCGCGCGGTTTAAATATGCCTGATACTGGAACGGGCATGTCATCGGTCGCAGCGCAAAGCACTCTTTGGTTTCGTCGTTCGGGTCGCCCAAAACAAACATACCGTCAAGGTAGTGATCCCAATGCCCCGAAAGCTTGTAAAGCTCGCGCTTTGCCATATAGGGGGTTTTGGTAAGCTGCCAGCCGCGGCGCGCCTCTTCATCCTCAACAAAGCGCTGCAAAATCTGAATTATTTTAGCGCCCTTGGGCAGCATTATCGGCAAGCCCTGACCTATAATGTCAACGGTGGTGAAAAGCTCCAGCTCGCGCCCCAACTTATTGTGGTCGCGTTTTTTCGCCTCTTCAAGCATATTAAGGTGCGCTTCAAGCTCGCTCGCCTTCGGGAAAGCCGTACCGTAAACGCGGCAAAGCATTTTCTTTGAGGAGTCGCCGCGCCAGTATGCTCCCGTGGCGGATGTAAGCTTAAACGCCTTGACCGCTCCCGTGCTCATAAGGTGCGCGCCCGCGCACAAATCGGTAAATTCGCCCTGTGTGTAAAAGCTTATATCCTCGCCCTCGGGAATATCCTCTGCAAGCTCTGCCTTATAAGGCTCGTTCTTTTCCTTAAAGAACTCAACCGCGTCATTCCTGCTCTTATAGCTGCGCTCAAGCTTTATATCCTCTTTTACTATTTTCTTCATTTCCGCCTCGATCTTCGCAAGGTCCTCGGGCGTGAATTTGGTTTCCACGTCAAAATCATAGTAAAAGCCGTCGTCAACGGCAGGGCCTATTGCAAGCCTTGCCTCGGGGTAAAGCCTTTTTACCGCCTGCGCCATAATGTGCGATGCGGTATGGCGGAAGGTCCATTTGCCGTATTCGTCGTCAAACGTTAAAATTTCCAGTTCGCAGTCTTCGTTCAGCGTATCGCGCAAATCGGCGTTTTTGCCGTTTATTTTAGCGGCGCAGGCGTTGCGCGCAAGCCCCATGCTTATTTCCTTTGCGGCGTCGTAAGCGGAAATTCCGGCGGGAAATTCCTTTACGCTGCCGTCCTTCAAAGTAACCTTTATCATAACTCATACCTCCGAAAAAAAAATAAAGCTCCGCCCCTTAATAAAAGGGACGAAGCAAAATTAAACAATACTCCGCGGTTCCACCCGCATTCCGTTATAAAAAACGGCACTTTACTACCCTTAACGCAGGTAAAACGTCCGTGTTGCAACCCACGGCGCTCAAAGGCGGTGTTCGTTTTTTACGGAATTTACGCGGCTTTCAGCCGACGGCGCGCGCTCTCTTTTAAATTCTTTTTAAAAAACTACTGTCCTTTTCAACGCTTTAACACATATATAATAACGCTGCGGTTTAAAAAAGTCAAGTCCTTAATTTTTCAGCGCTCTTTCAAGCCATACAAAGCCGAAATCAAGCGCGTCGAAAAAGCTTTCCTTTACCGTTTCTTTAACCACTCTGTCCTTATCGGGCAGCTGGGTATCGCTTTTAAGCAGCTGAACGGTGACCTTTTCGGGGATTTTATCCTTTTCGGTTTCGGTCAGCACCGTGAACTTTATCACATAAGCGTCCGCCATATCGCCGTAGAAAATCTCTTTTCCGCTGCGCACAAGCGGCTTGCCCTTATAACTTAAAAATTTGTTTTCTGCCATTTTTACTCCTTATTTCTTATCCTGCCCGGAATTTCGCCGTAAAGATTAAAGCGGAAGAGCATAGTCTCATCCTCGGGGTCGGTGCAGCGAATAGTAGCCTCGGTCACCTCGGTGTTTTTAAGAATGGTGCTAAGACCCAACATCTGGCAAAGCTTTGATTTAAGGTTCAGCACATCACCGTCATTTGTTTCAAGGTAAACGTCGCCCTTGCATTCGTCAACCGCCTTTATAAAATCGTCAAAGTCCACATTGTGAAGTTGAATTTTTCCGTTATCCATTTTTACAAGCCTCCTCTTATACTATATTAAAAGTATAATCCATATAAATAAATATGTCAAGTAAGTGTTGACATTTTGACAAAATTCATTTACTATAGTATTTGTAGAAATTTCGGGTTTATGGAGGAATTTACTTTGGAAAATTCAAAAAAGAGTATGGATACTATAGTAGCTCTTGCAAAAGGGCGCGGGTTTGTTTACCCCGGCAGCGAAATTTACGGCGGACTTGCAAACTCGTGGGATTACGGCCCTTTGGGCGTTGAGCTTAAAAACAATATTAAAAAAGCCTGGCTTAAAAAGTTTGTTCAGGAATGTCCCTATAACGTGGGGCTTGACAGTGCAATACTTATGAACCCGGAAACATGGGTAGCTTCGGGTCACTTGGGCGGTTTTTCCGACCCGCTTATGGACTGCAAGAGCTGCAAGACCCGCCACAGAGCCGATAAGCTTATAGAAGACTATGTAGCCGAGAATGGGCTCAGTGACAACCCCGCCGCCATGAGCGACGAGGAAATGATGCAGTATATTAAGGACAAAGGCATTGCCTGCCCCAACTGCGGCAGTCACGATTTTACCGATATACGCAAGTTTAACCTTATGTTCAAGACCTTTCAGGGCGTAACGGAGGATAGCACCTCTACCCTTTACCTCCGCCCCGAGACCGCGCAGGGTATTTTTGTAAACTTCAAGAACATTGCCCGCACCACCCGTAAAAAAATACCGTTCGGCGTAGCGCAGATAGGTAAATCGTTCAGAAACGAAATTACCCCCGGCAACTTTATTTTCCGTATTCGCGAATTTGAGCAAATGGAGCTTGAGTTCTTCTGCAAACCCGGCACGGATCTTGAATGGTTTGAATACTGGCGCGCCTACTGCCGCAAGTGGCTCTTAGACCTCGGAATAAACGAGGAGCACTTAAGACTGCGCGACCACGATAAGGATGAGCTTTGCTTCTACTCTAAGGCTACAACCGACTTTGAGTTCCTCTTCCCGTTCGGCTGGGGCGAATTGTGGGGCGTTGCCGACCGCACCGATTACGATTTGACGCAGCACTCTGAGCACTCGGGTCAGCCGATGGATTATTTTGACCCCGAAACCAACGAAAAATATATACCATATGTTATAGAGCCGTCGCTCGGCGCTGACCGCGTGCTGCTCGCTTTCCTTTGCGACGCATACGACGAGGAGACCGACGAAAAGGGAGACGTTCGCACCGTTATGCACTTCCACCCGGCGCTCGCCCCCTTTAAAGCTGCGGTGCTGCCGCTCTCTAAAAAGCTTTCGGATAAAGCTGCCGAAATATACTCGGAGCTTTCAAAGGACTTTATGATTGACTTTGACGACGCCGGCTCAATAGGCAAGCGTTACCGCCGCCAGGATGAAATAGGTACGCCTATTTGCATAACCTACGATTTCGACTCAGTAGAGGATAACTGCGTTACCGTTCGCGACCGCGACACAATGGAGCAAAAGCGTATACCGATAACCGAGCTGAAAGCGTATATTGCAGAGGCTGTTAAATTCTAAAACAGGGGTAAAAATATGTCTTCAACTACTATACTTTTAATGGTAGCCGAGCTTTTCGGCGGGCTTGCGTTTTTCCTTTACGGAATGACTATGATGTCCGGCGGACTTGAAAGTATATCGGGCGGAAAGCTTGAAAATGACTTAAGAAAGGTCGCCCGAAACCCATTTGCCAGTTTTTTCCTCGGTGCGGGAATAACAATAGCCATACAGTCGTCATCCGCTATGACGGTTATGCTCGTGGGTCTTGTAAACTCGGGCATACTTGCATTCGGTGATACATTCGGCATAATAATGGGCTCAAACGTGGGCACTACGCTTACATCTTGGCTTTTAAGCCTTACCGGCGTGCAGGGCGAAAACTTCTTCCTTACCCTTTTAAAGCCCATGACCTTTTCGCCGTTGCTTGCCTTTGCGGGTATACTTATGCATATGCTCTCCCACAAGGAGCGGCAGAAAAACGTCGGCGTTATTTTAATAGGCTTTGCCGTACTTATGACGGGCATGGACTTTATGAGCGATTCCATGAGTTCCATTCAGGAAATGGAAGGCTTTAAGCATTTACTGACCGCTTTTTCAAGCCCTGTTGCGGCGCTGCTTATTTCTACCGTTTTTACAGGCATTATTCAGTCCTCTGCCGCTACCGTAGGTATAGTTCAAGCTATGGCACTTACAGGCTCAATAAGCTATAAAATGGCAATCCCGTTGGTGCTCGGCGCAAATATAGGCACTTGTATGACGGCGCTTATATCCTCATTCGGCACAAGCAAAAACGCTAAGCGCGTTGTGGCGCTCCATATTTATATTAAGGTTATCGGGTCAATAATTTTCACCGCCGCGCTTTACGGTTTAATGGCGTTCGGTACGGAATTTTTAGATAAACCTGCTTCTATGATAGGCGTAGCCGTTGTGCATACCCTTTTTAACATTATAAACACATTTGTGCTTATTCCCTTTAAAAAGCCGATTATGCAGCTCTGCAAAATCACCGTTAAGAGCAGCAACGAAAAAACGCATACCGTTTTTTTGGACGAGCGTTTGTTTACAAACAGTGCTCTTGCGGTATCCGAATGTCACCGCTTAACAAACGAAATGGCGGAGCACGCAAGAGACTCGCTTACAAAGGCTATCGGGCTTGTATCGTCCTACAAAGCCGAAACCGTGCAGTACATTCGCGAAAACGAGGAGCTTATTGATAAATACGAGGACAAGCTCGGCACTTACTTGGTAAGACTCAGCAACAACGAGCTTTCGGAAAACCTTTCTCACTCAATAGCCCGTATGCTCCACAGTATAGGCGACTTTGAGCGAATAGGCGACCACGCGCTCAATATCTGCAAGGTTGCCGAGGAAATGCACAATAAAAACATCCATTTTTCGGATGAGGCGAAAAAGGAAATCGATGTCATAACAAACGCCGTTACCGAAATACTCAATATGACGGTGGATTCGTTTATAAACGACGATATAGAGCTTGCCTCTCACGTTGAGCCGCTCGAGCAGGTTATAGATAAGCTTAATAAAAAGCTTAAAGCCCGCCACGTTGCAAGGCTGCAAAGCGGCGAATGCACCATTGAGCTCGGCTTTGTGTTTACCGACCTGTTAACCAATTACGAGCGCGTTTCCGACCACTGCTCAAACGTTGCGGTTTACACAATGCAGCTGCCGAGCGATAAGCTTGACGCGCACAAATACCTTGCAAAAATCAAAAATTCCGAAACCGGCGCGTTTGTTGACGATTTCAATATGTACGCCGAAAAATATTCGCTTACTTGACAAACAGAAAACATAATGCTATAATAGCTGTGCATAAAGGGAGCTTGATGAAACTCAGGCTGAGAGGAAGTCCGCTTTTTTGCTATGACTTCGACCTATGACCTGATACGGATAATGCCGTCGTAGGGAAATACGCCAACAGTATTGCCGCAGGTCTTTGCCTGCGGCTTTTTTTCGCGGGTAATTGCGATATATCAAAGGAGTGTTGAAAAAATGGAAACAAAAAACAAACCCGTCTACAAACTGACCTTCAGCGCCGTTATGGTGGCGCTGGCGTCCGCCCTCAGCCTTATAAAAATTTACGAGCTGCCCCTCGGCGGCGCGGTAACCCTTTTAAGCATGCTGCCGATAGTAGTTATTTCTATTTCCTTAGGGCTTAAATGGGGCGTAGGCTCTTCATTCGTTTACTCGCTTATTCAGCTGTTCTTCGGAATAACGCTTGACGGTCTGCTCGGTTGGGGTCTTACCGCCGCATACCTTGTAGGCACTGTTTTCCTCGATTACATAATCGCCTTTACCGTTTTGGGCTTTGCGGGCGCATTTGCAAAAAAAGGCTATTTCGGAACGCTTGCCGGCATCACGCTTGTTTTTGTGCTCAGATTTGTTTCTCACCTTATCTCGGGCGCTATTCTTTTCGGTATTCCCGAAAAATGGGCGGATAAATTCAGCAACGTATGGCTGTATTCCGCAGCCTACAACGGCTCTTATATGCTCCCCGAGCTTGTAATAACCCTTGTTGCCGCGGCAATTATTTTCCGTTTACCCCAGGTAAAAAAGGCTTTGGGCTTAAAATAATTTAAAAACGGCAAACGAGAAAACGAGAGAAAAACAGAGCATTTTAAAGAAAAACGGAGATTGCTAACTTTAAATTAAAATTTCCGAAATTTTGTGTTGACATTACCTCTCGGCTGTGGTATTATAATTTAGCTGTTTAATTATTAAAAGATTTTTTGGAGGTTTTGAATTATGTCTACATTTATGGCAAAACCTGCTGAAATTCAGCGTAAATGGTATATAATCGACGCTGCCGACAGACCGCTCGGACGTACCGCCACCAAGGTTGCGGATATTCTTCGCGGAAAGTTAAAGCCGGAGTTTACTCCCCATGTCGATTGCGGCGACCATGTTGTCGTTATCAACGCTGATAAGGCGGTTTTAACAGGTAAAAAGCTTGAGAAGAAGTTCTATCGCCGTCACACCGGCTATATCGGCGGTCTTAAAGAGGTTAAGTATTCCTCTCTTATGAAGACCCGCCCCGAGCTCGCTATGGAGCTTGCCGTTAAGGGTATGGTACCGGATACTACAATCGGCCGCAAGGCTCTTACCAGACTTCACATCTACAGCGGCACAGAGTACGCTCAGGTTGCCCAGAAGCCCGAAAAGCTTGAATTTTAAGAAGGGAGACAGAAACAATGTTTGAAGCAAAGCCTTATTTCTACGGAACAGGCAGAAGAAAAAGTTCTGTTGCCCGTGTTCGTCTTTACGCAGGTACCGGAAAGGTTACCGTTAACGATAGGGATATCGACGATTACTTCGGTCTTGAAACACTCAAGCTTATAGTTCGTCAGCCCCTCGTACTTACCGGCATTGCCGATAAGTATGACGTTGTCTGCCGCGTTGCCGGCGGCGGCGTTACAGGTCAGGCAGGCGCTATCCGCCACGGTATTTCCCGTGCGCTGCTCCAGTCTGATGCCGAGCTCCGCTCCGAGCTTAAAAAGGCAGGCTTCCTCACACGCGATCCGCGTATGAAGGAAAGAAAGAAATACGGTCTCAAAGGCGCTCGCCGTGCACCGCAGTTCTCAAAGAGATAATTTCTCAATTTCAAACCCCCGTTTCCGAAATTCGGAAACGGGGGTTGTTTTTACCCCTTCTTTTTTGAATAAATATCAGATAGCTATTTCGGCAGTAAGGCGGTTGACTTTAATTCATTTACTAAAAAGTAATGTCCACCTGTTTGCCATATCGCACTCTCCTTTTTAACCTTACTATCCTTATAATACCATAATTCGGTTTTAATGTAAACTTATTGTTGAAAAATGCGGCGGGCGGTCGTATAATGTAAAGTGCACAGGAGGAGAGAATTATGCTTAAAATTGAAAATCTTACTAAAGTATACGGCGATAAAAAAGCCGTGGACGATTTAAGCTTGCACATAGCCCCCGGCGAAATTTACGGCTTTATAGGTCATAACGGCGCGGGAAAGACCACCACGCTTAAATCCGTTGCGGGAATTTTGCAGTTTGACGCGGGCGAGATATACATAAACGGAAAATCCGTTAAGGAGCAGCCGCTTGAATGTAAAAAAGAAATTGCCTATATTCCCGATAACCCCGATTTATACGATTTTATGAGCGGAATTAAATACCTTAATTTCATAGCAGATATTTTCGGCGTTAGCGCAGAGGACCGCGCGGCGCGCATTAAAAAATATGCCGATACCTTTGAGTTGACCGAGAGCTTGGCAGAGCCTGTTGCCGCCTATTCCCACGGAATGAAGCAAAAGCTTGCAATAATAGCGGCGTGGCTGCACACCCCGAGGCTTATAATAATGGATGAACCCTTTGTGGGGCTTGACCCGAAGGCTGCGCATATTCTTAAAGAAATGATGCGCGAGGAATGTGATAACGGCGGCGCGATATTCTTCTCAACCCATGTTTTAGAGGTTGCCGAAAAGCTTTGCGATAAGGTGGCTATTATAAAGGGCGGCAGGCTCATACGCTCAGGCACAATGGAAGAAGTAAAGGGCGATGAATCCCTTGAGCAGGTATTCCTTGAGCTGGAGGATTGAGTATGGTTAAAATACTTCTTAAAAAGCAGTTCACCGAAATATTCCGCGCCTATTTTTACGACGCAAAGAAAACCAAAGCCCGCTCTAAGGCGGCGGTTACGGGATATATAGTGCTGTTTGTATTTTTAATGGTGGGTATTCTCGGCGGAATGTTCACCTATTTATCGGTTTTCCTTTGCAAGCCGCTTTCGGCGGCGGGGCTCGGCTGGCTTTATTTTGCAATAATGGGCATTATTTCTATATTGCTCGGTGCTTTCGGCAGCGTGTTCAATACCTATTCGGGGCTTTACCTCGCAAAGGATAACGACCTGCTTTTATCTATGCCTATACCCGTGGGTACTATTATGATCTCCCGTTTGCTCGGCGTCTACCTTATGGGGCTTATGTATTCGGGCGTGGTGCTTATTCCCGCGGCGGCGGTTTATATTATAATATGGTCGCACAGCCTGCCCGCCGTTATCGGCTGCATTTTACTTGTGCTTTTAATTTCGGTTTTTGTGCTTACCCTTTCAAGCGCACTCGGCTGGGTAGTGGCGAAAATCAGCCTAAAGCTTAAAAACAAAAGCTTTATTACCGTAATAGTGTCGCTGCTGTTTTTCGGAGCTTATTATTTTGTAAGCTTTAAGGCGCAGGATATTATAAGCAATTTAATAATGAACGCCGCGAAATACGGCGATAAAATAAAAGGCTCGGCATACCCCATTTACCTTTTCGGCAGAGTGGGAACGGGTGATTTTGTTGCAATGCTTATTGTTTCGGCAGTTGTTTTGCTGCTGTTTGCGCTTATGTGGGCGCTTATTTCCCGCAGCTTTTTGAAAATTGCAACCGCCACTGGCAAAACGGCAAAGAAAAAATACCGCGAGACCGTCGCTCGGAAAAAAAGCGTACAATCGGCGCTTTTGCACAAGGAGTTTACACGGTTTACATCAAGCCCCAATTATATGCTTAACTGCGGGCTGGGAATTTTGTTGCTGCCGGTTTTGGGCGTGGCCCTGCTTATAAAGGGCAAAACGCTTATGCTTGTAATGAATGAGCTTTTCGGCAAAAATTCGGGCAGCACGGTCATATTGCTGTTTACGGCGGTGTGCGCTGTTGCCTCAATGAACGATATGGCTGCGCCCTCAATTTCCCTTGAGGGTAAGTCGCTTTGGCTTGCGCAGTCGCTGCCGGTAAAGCCGCTTGACGTATTAAAAGCAAAGCTTAATATGCAGCTTATTTTAACGGGCGCGCCGCTTATATTCTGTATGCTTTGCGCGGCGTTTATGTTCACTCCCCTGCAATTTGTCACGGCGTTTGTATCGGCGCTCACATTCGTGCTGCTTTTGGCGCTTTTCGATTTATTTATAGGGCTTAAAATGCCAAACCTTAACTGGACGAGCGAAATAACCCCCATAAAGCAAAGCGGCGGCGTTATGATAGCTATGTTCGGCGGCTTTATTTATGCGGGAGTTTACTGCGCGTTGTTCTTTACAGTAGGTCACAAAATCGGTGCTGTTCCGTTTTTGCTTGCCGTTGCTGCGGTAAATATTATCTTATCGCTGCTGCTTTATTTTTGGTTAAAGAAAAAAGGCTGCGCCGCTTTTTCATCACTTTAAAAAAAGACCCCCTCTTGCGGGGTTTATCGACAAATTGAAACGGTCACCCACTTTTGTGAGTGACCGTTTCTTATTTTATAATTCCGAATTCCGAATTAAATTTACACCGCGTCGGGGTGAGCGTGCTTATACTCAATATTTTCTTCAATCATCATATCCTTAACCTTCATAAGGCGGGCGCGACTTGCGCGCTCGTTTTCTTCAAGCTTCATAGATATAAAGTGAATCGTTTCCTGATAGCGGGGTATCATAACGTGTTCAAGCGCGTTAACACGACGGCGCGTTTTTTCAATCTCATCCGCCATAAGCTTTACCGATTTTTCCATTTCGGCAAGCTTCAGCATTTTAGGCAACAGGTCGGAAAGCCCGCTTACCGCGTCGTCAAGTTCAAAGCTTGTGGACGCAAAGCCGTAGGAAAAAATATCCGATTGCTCGCTGGTTCTTGTTTTAAATGAATAAACCGGAATATCCACGCTCATAACATTGCGGGTTGAGGTTTCAAGATATACTTCTTGTTTCGGCGCTAAAAGGGCTGTGTCAAGCTCCTCTTTAGACATAACGCTTGAGGCTAACACAAAATCGTTATTAACCGATTTTAAGCGTTCCTCAACCTCCTCGCGCAGTGTCTTGGTCTCGCGTATCATATCAAGAAACTGCCGCATAAGTTCGTCGCGCTTATCTTTAAGCAGCTTATGACCGCGCAGCGCGGTGGAAAGCTGCTTTTTAAGGCGCGTTAACTCCATACGGGTGGGGTTTACGTTAAGAACAGCCATATTTTATGACCTCCTTAAAACTTACCGTAATATTTATCAAGCATTTCATCGCTGATACGCTTAAGCTCACTGCGGGGCAGAATTGAAAGCAGCTTCCAGCCGAGATTTAATGTTTCCTCAATGGTGCGGTTGGTGTTGTAACCCTGAGAAACATATTCGCTTTCAAATCTATCGGCAAATTCGGCATACTTTTTATCAATATCGGTAAGCGCCGCCTCGCCTAAGATTACCATAAGTTCCTTGGCGTCCTTACCTCTGGCATACGCCGCGAAAAGCTGGTTCATTGTAGCAGCGTGATCCTTACGGGTGCGCCCCTCGCCTATGCCCTTATCTTTAAGACGTGACAGCGACGGCAAAACGTCGATAGGCGGTGTTACGCCCTTTCTGTAAAGCTCGCGGCTCAAGATTATCTGACCCTCGGTAATATAGCCCGTAAGGTCGGGTATCGGGTGGGTCTTATCGTCCTCGGGCATTGTTAAAATGGGTATAAGGGTTATAGAGCCCTCTTCACCCTTAAGTCTGCCTGCGCGCTCATAAAGGGTTGCAAGGTCGGTATACATATATCCGGGGTAGCCGCGCCTGCCGGGCACTTCCTTACGCGCGGCGGATACCTCACGCAGAGCGTCGGCGTAATTTGTAATGTCGGTCATAATAACAAGCACCTGCATACCAAGGTCAAATGCAAGGTATTCGGCGGCTGTAAGCGCCATTTTCGGTGTTGCAATACGCTCAATTGCGGGGTCGTTTGCAAGGTTTACAAACATTACCGTTCTGTCAATAGCGCCTGTTTCCTTAAAGGAATCTATAAAGAAATTGGATTCTTCAAAAGTAATACCCATTGCGGCGAAAACAACGGCGAACTGCTTGTTATCGCCGAGCACGGTTGCCTGCCTTGCTATTTGCGCGGCAAGGTTTGCGTGCGGAAGACCCGAAGCCGAGAAAATAGGCAGCTTTTGCCCTCTTACCAGGGTGTTAAGCCCGTCAATTGCGGAAACACCCGTTTGAATAAACTCCTGCGGGTAGTTTCTCGCGGCAGGGTTCATAGGTCTGCCGTTAATATCCATTCGCTTTTCGGGTATTATTTCGGGGCCGCCGTCAATAGGTCTGCCCAGTCCGTCAAACACGCGGGAGAGCATATCGGGCGATACGGGCAGCTCCATTCCGCGACCTAAAAAGCGCACCTTTGAATCGGCAAGGTTAATTCCCGCCGAATTTTCAAAAAGCTGCACCAATGCGTTTGTGCCGTTTATTTCAAGCACCTTGCAGCGGCGTATATCGCCGTTCGGCAGCTCTATTTCACCGAGTTCATCGTACTTTACGTTTTCAACGTCGCTTACCATCATAAGAGGTCCTGCAACCTCGCGTATGGTTTTATATTCCTTTGGCATAGCAGTTCCCCTCCTTAATCTTCATCCTTTGCTTTAACAGCCTTTTCAATATCACTGTCAAGCTCGGACAAAATTTCGTTATATTCGCTTTCGGTCTGCTTTTCGTCGGCATACTTAAAGCGGCCTATGCGCTCGCGCGAGGGCATTGCAACTATTTTTTCAATAGCCGCGCCCTTGCCTAAGGCTTCAAGCGATTTATCGTAAAACGCCAAGATAAGCTCCATAAGCAAATACTGTTTATCAAGCGAGGTATAGGTATCAACCTCGTCAAACGCGTTTTGGTGCAAATAGTCCTCTCTTATAGACCTTGCAGCCTCAAGCTTTAAGCGGTCGGAGGGAGAAAGCGCGTCCATACCTACAAGCTTTACTATTTCTTCAAGCTCGGATTCCTCCTGCAAAATAGCCATAAGTCTGCCGCGCAGCTTGTACCAATCGGGCTTAACGTTTTTGTTGAACCAGTCCGACAGTGAATCGGCATAAAGCGAATAGCTTGTAAGCCAGTTTATAGCGGGAAAATGGCGCTTGTATGCAAGGGCTGAATCAAGCCCCCAGAAAACCTTTACTATACGCAAAGTCGCCTGCGATACAGGCTCTGAAATATCGCCGCCGGGAGGAGATACCGCGCCGATAACCGAAAGCGCGCCCTCTGTCTCGCCCTCGCCGTTTACAATAACTCTGCCCGCGCGCTCATAGAACTGCGCAAGGCGCGAGCCTAAGTAAGCGGGGTAGCCTTCTTCGCCGGGCATTTCTTCAAGTCTGCCCGACATTTCACGCAGAGCCTCCGCCCAGCGCGAGGTTGAGTCTGCCATAAGCGCTACGGTGTAGCCCATATCGCGGAAATACTCGGCTATTGTAATACCCGTGTAAATTGAGGCTTCACGCGCCGCAACCGGCATATCAGATGTGTTTGCAATAAGCACAGTGCGCTCCATTAAAGAATTGCCCGTTCTCGGGTCTTTCAGCTCCGGGAACTCGTTTAAAACGTCGGTCATTTCGTTGCCGCGCTCGCCGCAGCCGATGTATACTATAATATCCGC
>CAKSQS010000043.1 GCA_934486705.1 uncultured Eubacteriales bacterium | reverse complement strand
ATGGTGCCGGTGGCCGGACTCGAACCGGCACGGTATCGCTACCGGTGGATTTTGAGTCCACTACGTCTGCCAATTCCATCACACCGGCAAATGTGACTATGTTATTATACAATACCGAATTGATAAAATCAAGTATTTTTTACTCATTTTTTAAAAATACTTTTTCGGCGCTTATTAAGGACGTATATGTTTTCGTCCTGTTCGGTTTAACAGAGTCAAAGCCGGTGCGGCTGTCGGGCAGACCGCTGTTTTTACAGTCTACCATACAGGTTTGAGGTTCAAGGCATATAAATTTATCGGCATTGCCGTTATAAAAAAGCCGCCAGCCGAATTTTGAGTCGTTTTTGTAGGTTATACGTATTCCGCTTTCAGTATCCGTCAGGGCAATTCCGCCGCCCCCTGCCGCCTTATAATGCAGGCTGATTTTTTCGCTCAAGGGCTCAAAATCGCCCGCGTTCAAAAGCCTGCCTATTCTGCCGTCGGTAATAATTCTGCCGGTTGGCAAATAGGTTTTGGGATTTCTTTCTGTCAGCTCACTCACTTCTGCCGAAATACGAACGCTTTGCGGCAACGAGCCTTTGGAAAACGGAATATTAAAGGTGGTATGAAAACCGAGCATTAACGGCATATTAAGCGATGAATTATTCGTAATATCGGTTTTAATTTCAAGCCCGCTTTCCGAAAGCGAATAGCTTATTTCCACGGTGTAGCTGTGCGGAAAGCCCTCGCGTTCGGTTGGCTGAAAGTAACGGCAGGAAATACCGTCCGACCTTTTTTCCGTAACGGCAAACGGCTGCGTATGCAAATCACCGTGAAGATGGCAGCCTGTCTGCGGCTCGTTTATCGGAAAGGTATATTCCCTGTTTTCAAACCTGAATTTCCCGCCCGATATTCGGTTTACGGGGAATAAAATCGGCATACCGTATAAAAAAGGATTATCTATTCCCGCCGAATAATCGGGCTGACGGAGAATATTCACGCCGAGCGCTTTATTTTCAAGGCAAATGCAATTAGCGCCCTCGCTTAAATTTATAAGCGCGCGGTATCCCCCGCCGTTAATTTCGACAATTTCCCGATTTTCAGGCATTTTCAACACTCCGTTATTTTGCGGAAAGCATACGCCGCAAAATCGTTCGGGTCAAGCTTTTCCGCTTTCCTTACGGCAATTTCCGCGTCGCTGTACTTTTCTTCGCCGTAAAGCGCAAACGCCTTAAGGGTGTAGCCCGCAAGCAGATTATGCTTTTCAATATCAAGCTCAAACGGCATTGGGCTTGGCGAGCCTACGCCGTAATACGTCCGCATATCCTTATTGTCAATAAGGCTTTGAGCGGTGCTGAGCATTTCATCAAGCACCTGCTTTGCTTCGTCATTCCTGCCGAGCTCTTTCAGCGCCAAAGCCCTGAAAAGCGAAATTTCAGAAACCGCCGCCTTGTACTCCGCCGCCTTTTCAAGCGCCGCAGTACGCTTATCGCCCGTATAAAGCTTGCTTAAATAATAGTAGATATGCGCCTCTTGGTTAAAGAAGGTCTTAGCCTCGCCGTAGGATTTCGGCATATTTATACCGTTAATATAAATCTCCTCTGCCTTTTCGGTATCGCCCTTATTTGCAAGCTCATTGCCGTAAAGCACATGCATCCATGCGTGCTGCTTTGTAAGCTTGCCCTCTCCCCCTTCGTAAATATGGAAGTGCTTTACCGCCGCCATATTTATTGCTTCCTCGTACTTGCCTTGTTGCGAAAGCAGCGTAAGCTTATCAAGGTAACAATCGTCGCGCTCTTTCAGTAATTCCGGATACTTATCGTAAACGGCAAGCCTTTCCTCTATGCTTGCATTTGTATTCTTTAAAAGCTGCTCGTATTCGAGTAAAAGCCGCGGGTCATGCAAACGGTATTTAAGCGCGTTTTCCATACAGTAAAGCGCTTTTTTGCCGTCGTGCTTTTTATCGAACATATAAAGCGCCAAATTGCGCCATGCGCATCCGTGCTCGGGAGCTATGCGCACGCAGCTTTCAAAGCATTCCGCCGCCTCGTCGTAACGGAAACGGTCATAGAAAAGGCAGCCTAAATAATAGTTGGCATTTGCGGCATTTTTGCCGTTTTCTATTGCATATTCAAGCACTGCAATATCATCAACGCTTGATGGGAAGCAGTAGCCCATATCCGCATTTTCAGCCCTATCAATGAAAGAATTTTCCTTTGTGATATACGCCTTATAGTAATTTACAAGCGGAGAGTCTTCGCTCGCAAATGAAAGCGCATAAAGCGCGTCATCATAAAGACCTGCTTTCATATAGTCGCGGGCAACATCAAGCATATTTTCGGGCTTTGCGGCAAACCGGGCAATTTTATCCTTAACATCCGCAAAATGCGAATACTCTATAAGCGCAAATAAATCAAGCTTATCGTCGTTTATGCCGTCTACGGCGCTCTTTTCGGCATCTGCACAGCCGATTTTGCGCTTGATTGCGGTTTCAAGGTTATGCGCCTTGGTGTGTCCCTTATTAAGCCCTATCGACTCGTCGAGCTTTTTAAGCGCCTCTACATACTCGCCGTTTCGGCAGTCTATGCAGGCAAGCTCAAACAATGCCGCGCTGCGGTGCGGATAGTTCCACGCCGCACGGTAAAGAATATCGTAAGCCTTATCATACTCGCCTAAATACTCAAGCGCCACACCCTTAAGGTAAAACGCCTCGGTATCGGCGGGGTGCTCGTTGCGGTCGCAAAGCCGCTCTATCGCCTTATCGCAGTATTTAACGCACTCGGCAAATTTGCCGTTTTTAAGCGCAAGTCTGCCCATTGAAGTATTGCAGCGTATATCGCCCTTGTCGCGGCGCAGCCCCTCAAGATAATAATCTTCCGGTTTATAGTTATGCTGCTTATACTGCTCCAAATGGAAACCGTTTATATAAAGCTCCTCCACGGTTTTATACTCGCTCGGACGCTTAACGGGCTTTCGCACCTTAATAGGCTGCTTCTGTCCGCGCTTATACGGCGTATATGCCACTAATTCCTTACCGTTTTCATCGGTAAGCGAAACCTTTATATTATGTATATCGGATATTTCCGCTTCAAGCGTTTTGTGATAGACCCTATCGGGCGACATATCAGTTTTTTCGCTGTAGATCTCTTTGCCGTTATCGGTAACGGTGATTTTGCAGTTTTTAAACCCGCCCGTAACGTTAAAGCCGAAGTAAAGCCCGTCTTTCCTTTGCTCAACATTAACCGCCGCGTCAATAGTGGCGTTCTTTATCTCGCCTATTTCGCGAACGGGATACCAGTATTGCTCAAACTCTCTTGTTTCATACGGCGCTATCCAGGTAAAATCGGGCTGATTATCGGTGTAAACGCCCGTCATAAGCTCAATATACGGGCCGTTTTTGTCGGTAAGGTTTGAGCACCACATATCACCGAAATCGCCTATGCCCCAGTGCCACATCTTTTTGCCGGGGGAAATATGGTGATTTGCCACGGTTGCTATACCTTTATTTATTCCGGTATCATACCCCGCAATAAAGTCCATATCCGACTGCCCCTGCGAAATAAGGTAAGAGGACGGCACTTTAACCGCGTCATAATGCGACAGATCCGTTCCCTTGCCGAAATTATAGGGGCGCGCGGTTTTGTATATTCCCTTGGCAATAGGCCATTCAAGCACCGCTCTTCTGTCGTGGTCGTTCACCCATTCGCAATCGGGCGGAAAAACGGTTCTGTATGCGTTATTAACGGGCACTGCAAGGTTAGCCCACCACATAAACACCTGCGGAAAAGCCGTGCGGTTATAAACGCGAACCTTGGCTTTTATGTAGCTCCTGCCCTTATCTACCGTAATGCCCGCCATACCCTTCATTCTGCCGAAAGGCTCAACCTCGCCTGTCCATACGGTCTTGCTGCCGTCGGGGTTATCCTCTTCTACAGCTTCAAGCGGCATAAAGGTAGTTGGTCTGTGGTGCTGCGGCCAGTTAAACTCAATTCCGCCCGAGATCCAAGGCCCCGCAAGACCGACCAAAGCGGGCTTTACAACCTCGTTATAGTAAATAAAATCGTAATTTCCTATTTTATCAAGCCCGCGAAGAATTTTACCGCCGAGCGCCGGCACTATTTGGGTTTTTACATATTCGTTTTCAAGCGTATATACATCATATTCAACATCACGCTTTTCATCCGAAATACCGTCGCAGTACGGTATCGGGTACACTCTGCCCGACGCGCCCTGATACGGCTTATTTTCAAAGAACATAGGCAGCTCGTGCGCCTTTTTGGGTATATATGTAGGAATAACGGTCTTTTTCAGCTCTGCTTTGACCTCTGACAATATTATCGCCCCTCTCACAATAATACTACCATACGCGCCGAAAAAGCGACAGACAGAAAAGCCCGTAAGAAATTACAAATTTTTTTATTTGCAAAAACCATATAAATATTATATAATTTTATGGGTGATTATTATGGTAGCTATACTTACAGAGCCGGCATACAGCGGCAGTCTTTGGTGCAAAGCACTTCACAAAAGCCTGACCGACCAGCTTAAAAACCGCAGAATTTCGTTTTGCGAGGTTTTTTCCGAAATTCCCGAGGATGCCGACTGTCTTTTCATTATTGCGGCGGATTTTAATTGGATACGGCAAACGGTCCAGCATTTAAACCGTCAGAATGTACGCCCTATACTTATATCCAACCAGTCAGAGCCTATTATCGGCTGCAATTACAGCTGCGTCTGTTCCGATATTAACAGCTCGGTAAGCCACCTGCTCGGCGAGCTTAAAGCAATAGGCAAAACCCGCGTTGCGCTGTACGGTATCAATACAAATTCCATAACGGACGTAGGCAAGGTTGACAGCCTTTTCGCCCTAAAAGACGATACGTTTGATTCAATGCAGGTATTTATAAACGACGGTTCGCTTGAAAACTGCTTTAAGGACTTTTTCCCGGCTCGGCATGAATTTGACGCGATAATCTGCTCAAACGATTTCGCCGCCGTTTCCCTTATACGGCACTTAAAGGAGACTGACGCCCAAGCTCTTTCCGAAATCAAGATTTTAAGCTGTTCTCAATCGGAAATTTCCAGCTGCTACAGAGGGCTTATAACCTCTATCAATATGAATTACGAGCAATACGGCAAAGCCGCCGTATTTATATACGAGCGGCTTAAAAGATACAGCTATATGTCGGGAATGACAATATACGTCAGCTGGAATATGGAGTGTATGACAAGCCCTGAGCACAGGCGCGCAATACCCCTGCCCGAGTTTGCCGTTAAGGATAAGCTATATGAAGACGCCGAAATGCGGGATATGCTGAATGTTGAAACGATTCTCACCGAAAGCGACGGCGTCGATCGCGAAATTATACGCTCACTTATAAATAACGCCACCATTGAGGAAACTGCGAAGAATTGTTTCCTGACCGACGGCGGCGTTAAATACCGTATTAAGAGAATACTTAACAAATGTAAGCTTTCCGGCAAATCGGAATTGCTGTCACTGTTAAAAAACTATCTGACAGACATCAGTTTAAAAAACCTTGCTCTTTAAAGGTCAGCGCAGGCAGATTTTCGGAATTTAAGCGTAAGCTTTCCGAAATAAGCTCCTGCGCTTTTTCTTTTTCACCCGTAAAATCGCAAATAAGGGCGTTAAGATAACAATGTAGCGCGCGGCGGAGCTGCTTCGGGTCGTCGGTAAAGGAAATAAAGAACGGCGTTGTTCCGAAAAATCCGTTATCGGTCACCTTATCAATACCGCTCCATTCGCGGCGGTATTCGGTTATAAGCCTTTGCGCCTTTATTTCTTCACCCAAATGCTGCAAGGCGCGTGCCTGATAATAAGGCAGCTCCTTTAGGTGCATATTGCTGAAATACTCAATTCCTATCGCTGCGATATAACGGAAAATTTCATCGGCTGCCGCTTTGCTGCCGAGTTTTTCAAGGCTTAAAGCCTCAAAGTATTTAAGCGGCACAAGCTTACATTGATTCCATATGCCTGCACCGAGAGACTGCGGCAACACCTGCCCTTTTCTGAATACTTCGAGCGCTTTTTCGGTATTACCGTTACACAAGTTTCGTCTTCCGATTACCAGATGTGCAAACAGATATTGGTCGGCTATTGCGTGTTCGCCGCCCTCGCACGGCACAAAGCTGTGGTTCATAAGCGTTTCAATAGCCTTTTCGGGCTGTAAATCCTGATTATATGCCTTTGCAAGCTCTGTAAAGCAATCGTCACGGGTGATTTTATGCGAAACTAAGAATTTAATCTTTTCCTTTGCGGATGTACCGAGCTTATCCATTAAAACAACTGTTTCATATATAAGTTGTTCGCTGTCGGGTGCTAAGGAAATTGCCTTTTCCATAAGCGGCAGTGCTTCACTCTTACGGTTTAAGTGGCTGAAATACGCAACCGCAAGATTGCGAACGGAAATATAATCACCGCACTGCTCCCAAAGCTCTGCCGCTTTGTTATAGTGCCGCTTGTTGTAAAGCAGACAGCCGAGCAGCATTTTCGCCTTGCTGTCGTCCGTTTTCGCAATAACATCCTCCAATATACGCATTTCCTCTTTACGAACGGGGAAGGTCGCACCGATACTTGCCTTAGAGCCGCTAATGTAATCTTCTTTTCCGTTCTCGCCGCAAAGATATTTATAATATCCGAGTGCATAATAAAGCATAGGCTGTGCGGTTTCGGGTCTTAGCTTTAAAAGTCCGCTTAACAGCTTTACATTTTCACCGTAAAGTCCCATAGCGTCAAAGTCGAACGCTATATCAAGCACGGTTTCAAGCGGATTGCTGTCCATTATATCATAAAAGTCATCGGCACCCGAAAGATAACGCATATAATGGTCAAGCTTATCCTTTTTAAGAACCTCGGCAATTTCGGCAGATGCGTCTTTGCCGAGATTTTTAAGTGAAATTACCTTTACCGCCGCGGCAAGCGAATCGTTTCTGCCGTAATCAAGCGCCGTCTCGGCGTGCTTTACAGCCGCCTTATAATTCTTATTCCTTATATCAAGCAGGGCTATTCTCGTCATAGCCTTACTTACGCTGTCTGCCGCCCATGCCGCCTTATAATAATAATCGTAGGCTTTTTTATATTCGCCCGTCGCCTCAAGTATTTGAGCATAGATATAGTAGACCTTACCGCTTAGCACCCGTTCGTTATAAATTGTAACGCTCTTAATCGCGCGCTCGGCATAGTCCTTTGCGCTTTCAAAGGCATAGCGGGAATACTCATATTCAGCCATAGCTATAAGCGACGGAATATGGTTTATATCTCGCTTTAAAGCCTCTTTCCAGTAGCTGTCGGGTTCTACGGCAGGGTCGCGGTACTGCGCCACATGAACCCCCGCAAGGTAAAGCTCCTCTGCGCTGTTCATACCCGCAGCCGAAGGCATATCGGTGATAACCTCCGGCATATTGAATTTATCAAAATTCTTTTCGGTATACTCCCCTATTACTTCGCCGCCCGATACTGCGGCTACCGTTACATATTCGGGCATATCCTTAACCGCAAATTCCGCGCAGGTCTCGGGCTTTAGGGTGCAAGCCGTATTAAGCAAAACCTTATCACCGCACTTTACCGTAATTTCCGCATTTTCATATGTTTTGGTAGGCTGAAGAAGTATCCTGCCGTTTTCACGGTCGATTTTAAAGGCGATATCAAGGTTTGCAAATGTGGGCGTTCCTATTTTTGAAATAGGATACCAATACTGCGAAAATTCCTTTGTTTCATACGGCTCGATCCAGGAGAAATTCGGCTGATTATCCGAATAAGAGCCCGCCATAAGCTCGGCATACTGACCGTCCGTATCGGTAAGGGCGCTTTCCCACGATTTCGCAAGCCGGCAATAGCCCCATGTAAACATCTTTTTACCGGGCGATAGATGATGGTCGCCTATATGAACGACTCCGCATTCCTTGGCGTGATCGTATCCGCCGAAAAAGTCATAATCCGAAGCGGCGGCAAAATAGCTTGTTGCGGGAACGGTGTTTTTATGGTATGAAATATCCCGCAGCTCGGTCATCGGAATACCGTCAAATATTCCGTCGCCCGCAAGCGGATATGTAATTCTTGATTTTAAATAATGAAAGTTTACATAGCTTACATCCTGCGGAAAAAATATTTGATATTTCTCGTGCACGGGAACAGCCGCATTTTCCCACCACAAAAATGAGTGTGCGGTATCCGTGCGGTTATAAAGCCGCATACGGGTTTCAAACCGCTTTTCGCCGGGGCGCAGTATTATACTTACCATACCCTTCATACGGTCTATCGGGTCATGCTCGGATAAATGACAAACCGCAGCACCGTCAGCCAATGCTTCGGTTACAAAATCGCAGGGCATAAAGCCCGACGCCCTGTGGTGGAACGGCCAGTTAAACTCAACGCCGCCCGATATCCAAGAGCCGAGTACTCCTATAAGCGCAGGCTTTATAACATGCTGTTTATAGAAAAAGTCGTAACCCGTGGTTTTATCAAGAGCCGAATATATCCTTCCGCCTATTTCCGGAAGTATCTCGATTTTAAGATATTCGTTTTCAAGCACCACTACAGTGTACTCTTTGTCGATTTTCTCCTCGCGGTTTACCTTAAGCACTGCCTTATTGGGGTAAGGTCTGCCGCTTGTGCGCTGATGCACTCTGTTTTCCGCAAACATCGGCAACTCCTCTGCAGGCGGCTCGGGATATGTAGGAATTATAAGCTTTTTGATCTCACATTTTACACTGTTCATAAAATTTTATCCTTTACTTTTTAATGATTTAAGTGTATTATATGTTTCGGAAAAAGTATATACAAAATCCGCCTGTTTTTTAAGAAATTCGATTGAGGTTTAATATGAATGATTTGTGTTTGCCGCAAAAAATCAACTGCGGATATTTCGATTGCAGCGAATTTGGCAATTTAAAGGTGTCTCCCGCCAGAACATCAAAATACTATGAAATAGAATACTTTTTGGAAGACGGACAGGCAACATACCTAAACGGTGATGAAATTAAAATTGTCGCCGATCGCATAATAATTGCAAGACCGGGTGATAAGCGATACAGTTTCCTGCCTTTTAAAACCGCCTTTTTAAAGTTTGAAGCCGAAGGTACGCTTGCGGAAATACTTGACAGACAGCCCTGTTACTTTGAAGCGCTGCACAAAAAACAAATACGGGAGCTTATGCACGAAATAATACTGTTAAACGAAAGTGAAAGCAAAGATATTTTACTGTTTTCGGGCAAGCTGTTTACCCTGCTCAGCTTTATTATCCGAGACGGCGAGCATAAAAAGCGCGGCACAAATTATGATTATTCCGCTATGCACAGTGCCAAAAAGTTTATTGAAGGCAATTTTGAAAAACGCATCTCAACCGCCGATATTGCCAAAAGCGCCAACTTAAGCGAATCGAGATTTCGTTATCTTTTCGGCGTAGCTTACGGACTTTCACCGCACGCCTATCTTACGGAAACCAGAATTTCCGCTGCCAAAGAAATGCTTTGGAACACGGATATTCCCATAACCGAGATAGCCGAAAAATGCGGTTTCGGCTGTCAACAATACTTAAATGATACCTTTAAAAAATCCACCGGAGTATCACCGGGAAAATACAGAGAACAGTTTGCAAAAAAATACACGGAATGAGGTCTTTTTATGATTAAATACGGAATAATAGGTGCCGGCTGGCGCAGTGAATTTTATTTAAGAATAGCCGAGCTTTTGCCGTACGAATTTTCGGTAAGCGGAATATATATACGCAACAGCGAAAAACAGAAGAAATTTGCCGATAAGTATAATGTTAAAATATGCCGTTCTCTTGAGAAGCTTTTAAAAACCGATTTTGATTTTATTGTTTCCTGCGTTAATAAGGATAATATATCGGAAATGATAAAAACATTGACCGCAAAAAATATTCCAGTGCTTACCGAAACACCCGTGACCGACGGCACACTGACAGGCAGAGTACAGGTGGCGGAGCAATTTCATTTTATGCCGAGAAATCAGGCGTACAAGAAAATAATAGAAAGCGGTATTTTAGGCACGGTACACTCGGTTCGCCTTTCCTGCTGCCACGATTACCATGCCGCAAGTCTTATACGTTTTTTCCTTGATACAGGCTTTGAAAAACCGGAGATCACCTCAATTTCACTTACCGACCCCGTAACCCGCTACAACAGCCGCGCCGGATATTTAAAATCCCCTGCCGTAGTACCTGCGGAGGAAAAAATTAAGGTATTTAAGTTTAAAACCAAAACCGCAATATACGATTTTTCGTTTGAACAATACTTCTCGGATATCCGTTCCTCGCAGATAAATATACGCGGCACAAACGGCGAAATAACCAACAACACCTGCACCTATCTGAAAGACGGCGTCCCGCAGCGCTTTGAAATTTGCCGCAACGCATACGGCATCGAAGAAAGCCTTGACGGAATGTGCCTTTTTAACATTACCGGAAACGGCGAAGTGCTATACGCCAACCCTTTTCCCTATTCACGGCTTTCGGACGAAGAAATCGCCATTGCAACCTGCCTTTTGAAAATGAAAGAATATCTAAATACCGGCATAGAATTTTACCCGCCGAAACATGCGGCGATAGATTTTGCACTTATGGAATAATCATCGTCGCAAACTCCGCATTATTCGTTTCGCCGTAGAGCGGCAAAAGCTCATTCGCTGTATTGCTGCTTCTCTTTTTCGATACGCGCAAATACCCCTCGGCTATTTATATAACCGAGGGGTATTTGCTGTATACTCAAGCAATTAGGAAACTTAATAAAATAGTATGCTTTTATTTGGTCAACAGCATTTTTCTAAGTGCCGCCATATCTTCCGCGTTAAGATAGCCGTCGTTGTTTATATCGTTTTGAGGGGTGACATCTTTCTTATCGGCAATAGCTTTCTTTATTGCAATCAAATCAAGAATATTGATCACGCCGTCCGAATTAAGGTCACCTACGGCAACGGTATAATGCATTGAAATCTTTGAAGGAAGAAAAACGTTTAATTTTTTAAAATCTTCCGCAGTTCCGTCATAATATATATCTACATTTTGTGTTCCGATACCATACAAAGCAAAGAGGTCAATATTTTCTATGCTTTTGGGCAAATGAATTTCAGAAAGCTTTGGGCAATATCCGAAAACATCCTGACCAATTGATTTTACACCGTTCGGTATTGTGATTTTTTCAAGATTTACACTGCTGTAAAAGGCATAATCGCCTATTTCCTTAACCGTATCGGGAACAGTATATTCCGTTGCCTGATAAGCGGGCATCAGTCTTATAAATTTTGTTTTCGCCTTGTTAAAAAGCTCCGCACCGTCGTAATTGTTCGGTATATAGTAATACTCATGACCCGACTGCTGACCCGTGCCGAGCTGAATATATATTCTTGAAAGGGACGTGCAGCCGTTAAAGGCGCTGGGGCTTATGCGTTCTATAGAGCCTATAAGATGTACAATTGTAACCGTTGTACAGTTTTCAAAAGCATAATCGTCTATTGTTTTTACCGTATTCGGTACTGCAATTTTTCCGTACGGAACATTCAAATTCGAGCAGCCAGAAAAGGCAGACTTGCCTATTCTGTTAACCTTACCCGGAAAAGCAATATTGGAAGTGCGGTTCTGCTGCGTTGTCATTTTATAAAGCGCGGAACAGTTTTCAAAAAGCGAATCGGGTATTTCGCCGTAATTCCTCGCACCGTCCGCCGAGTACAAATTATCAGGAAAAATAACGGTTGAGAGCTTGCTGCAATTCTTAAATGAAGCTGCACCGAAGCTTTCCAAGCTTGTGGGATATTTTAAAAGATAAAAATTATAGCCTTGTTTGTTTGCGTACGCCGCATCATAAACACTCCATATACCGGTAAAACCGTAAAAAGCATAATCACCTATATGGGTTATGCCGTCTTCTAATGTAACAGCTGTTATCTTTGTTCGGCTGCTATACCACGGTACTTCGCTGCGGCTTTCCGCGTTCGGCATTGCCGCTGTTTCCATTCCGTCTTTCGGAGCTATTGTAAGTGAGTCTCCGTCAATACAGTATTTAATATCGCCCCATATTTTCCATTCGTCACTATTAACCGCAGCCGCGGCAAACGGCAGGCAGCAAACCGCTATGCTTATTGCGGCGAATACGGATAACAGTTTTTTTATGCCGTAAGACAGGTTCATACAGAAAACTCCTTATCGCTTTTTCTTAATTATACAGTAAAATACAGCCGTATATAAAAATATTTCCGATTTGTCATTTGCCTGCTCGGAAACTGAAAAACAAAGTGTTTACTGTTGCAAATTACTTTGGCTGATGTTATAATACTTAAGAAAAATATGTACTTTTAGTTTAAAATCGGTCAAGCGGTGATGTTATGATACAAAAATTCGAGATACATAAAACAGAGCGCAGAATCTTAATTAAGTCCTTTATAACCGCCATTGATGCGGTGCGCCCGCGGGATTTTTATTTCCCGGGAGAAATGCATGACTTTTGGGAAATAATCTGCGTTGCCGAGGGTGCAGCCATGGCAACGGCGGACGAACGGGTCTACAACCTAAAAAAAGGCGATTTGCTTTTTCATAAGCCTATGGAATTTCACCGAATATGGTCGGCAGAGGGCACTGCGCCGCGGCTTTTTATAATATCCTTTGAATCCGACAGCGAGGGAACGGATTATTTCCGTGACCGACTTTTTACGCTTAACGACCTTATGCTGGAGGAATTTGCGGAAATTAACGCAGCCTGCCGCAAGGCTATTGAGCTTTATGAAAATAATAAAAGGGAAGAATACGCCTGGCAAAGCAACATAGCGGCTGTGGGGCTTGAAGCCTTTTTATTAAAGCTGCGCGGCGAAAAAGAAACGGCATACCGTGATGATTCACACTACGCCGCAATTTACAGACAGATAGTAAATTACCTTGAAAACTCCTGCTGCCGCAGCATTACGGTTGAGGAAACGGCGCGCGCATGTAATTTGAGCGTGAGCAGCCTTAAGCGTATTTTTAAAATGTTTTGCGATAAAGGGGTAATTGAATACCATAACTCAATACGTATGCGTATGGCGGTAAAGTGGCTCGCCGACGGCAAAAGCATTGCCGAGGTAAGCGAAAGCCTCGGCTTTTCAAGCACATCATATTTCCACGTAGCCTTTAAGCGCGCTACCGGGGTATCGCCCGGGAAGTATTTTAAATAGCAAAAATCAGGCGTTAGATATTAGATAAATACCCCTCAGTCAACTTCGTTGACAGCTCCCCTCTATTAGCTGTCGCAAAAGAAGGGAGGCAAAAAGCCTCCCCTGTGTAAGGGGAGGTGGGTCGGCTTGTCCGACACGGAGGGGTTGTTACAAACCAGACATTAGATATTAAATATTAAATAAATACCATTCAACAATCCGAATTTTTTTACTTCCATCACCTTTATATATATGTCAAGTATTGCAAGCCGAACAAAAGTTTGGTATAATATATTAAATGTATTTAAAGGGGGCGGCGAAATGTCAAAAGCTGACGAGCTTATAAAAGCGGTGCTTGAAAGCAAAAAGCTATCCGGTGAAAAGGTCTACAGCGACCAACCCCTTATATTCACCGCCGCGCAAATGAAAAGCTACACCCCGCCCGAATACACCGAAATGCGGAAAATCGCACTGCAAAGAAATTCCATTTTCGCCCCCGCGTCCGAAATATTTTACCGTCAGGCAAAGTTTATGGAGAATTTTACCGACGATTTTGAATATCACGGTCAGTTTCTCCGCTCCTTCCCTACCTACCGCGAAATGAGCAATTTACAGCTGCGGGGCTATTTTTCGTGGCGCACCGCCGTGCGAAAAGGTAAAATTAAAAAAACCTGCATTTCCTTTGTCTATGTTTATCTTTACGAGCTTTTAAACCTGATAGGCGCAGCAGACCCCGAGGACGCGTTTTTAAAGCTTAAAAATTTCGCCGTTGCTTATTCGGAATACGATAAGCGTGTGCAAAGCACGGTTTCAAAGTGGCTTATTGATTTTGCGGCGTATTATAACCTTGACCCTCGACTTTTAAGAGACTCGGAATTTTTAAAAAATGACGGCGCGCTGCTGCGTCTTATGAATTATGAGGATAATACGCCCGCAGAGGCGCTGGGCTTAATAGAATGCTTTTCGGCATATAAAATAAGCGGCGCGGCGTTTTATAAAAAGTTCCCCGAAAGAACGGCTGCGGCGGTTTGTAAAGCTTTCGGAACGCTGCGCGAATACTATAATACTTCTGAAAACGGCAGTATTTATGAAAAGCTTTTCGGTAAAAGACTTCACGAGCCGCACTTTATATTCGATCAAGCCGTGTTTTATGAAAAAGCGCCGCACCCCGACTGTGTTTATGAAATAAACGGAATTTACCGCTATATATGCCGCGATAATAAATGGAGCATTGAACGCTTTTACCCGCAAAAGGATAAGGCGGGCAAGGTCGGTTCGATTTTAAAGGGAATCGACAGCGCCCTGCGGCTGAAATTCGGGTTTAAGCCGCTAATAAAGTCCCTCGAGCTTTCACGCGATACAGAACGAATTATAAAAGAAACGGTAGATACGGTTTTCACCGAAGAACGCAAGGCGGCAGCACCGAAAATCGAAATTGATGTTTCAAAGCTGCAAAGCATACGCATTACCGCCGATATTACCCGCGATAAGCTGATTGTAGATGAAGAAGAACCGCCCGAACAAATTATACCCGAAACAGAGCAGCCGTTAGCGGAAAAAACCGCCGACGAGCCGTACTTAAAGGTTTTAAAGGCGCTGCTTTGCGGCGCAGACCCCGAAAAAGCGGCGCGCGCCGGCGGAATAATGCTGACGGTAGCAATAGACGAAATAAACGAGCGGCTGTTTGACGAGTTCGGCGATACGGTTGTAATTTTTGACGGCGATACCCCCGAAATAATTGAGGACTACAAGGAAGATTTGAAAGGAATGTTTAATATATGAAAATACCCAAGCGCATAGCATCGGTAATAATAAATTCACTTAAAGGCGGCGTTGTGCCGAGAATAGGTCTGCCCTACATTACCGTGGGCAGAGAAAGCGAGATTGACGCTTTTTTAAACGATATTGAAATTATAGGTGAGGGCGGCGCTGCTTTCCGCTTTATTGTGGGAAAATACGGCAGCGGCAAGAGCTTTCTTTTGCAGACCGTGCGCAACTATGCTATGGATAAAAATATGGTGGTGGCTGACGCAGATTTATCCCCCGAGCGCAGACTGCAGGGAACGCGCGGTCAGGGGCTTGCAACCTATAAGGAGCTTATACGCAATATGTCCACCAAAACCCGCCCCGAGGGCGGCGCGCTTACCCTTATTTTAGACCGCTGGATTAGCGGGCTGCAAACCGAGGTTATGAACGAGCACTCACTCACGATTGAAGACGACCGAATAGCCGCGCTTACCGAAAGAAAGATAAGCGAGGTTATATCTTCCCTTAACGAAATGGTGCACGGCTTTGATTTTGCGCGGCTTTTAACGGTGTATTACAAGGCGTATTTAAACGGCGACGACGAAAGTAAGGCGCGCGTTGTTAAGTGGTTCAGGGGCGAATACACCACCAAAACCGAGGCTAAAGCGGAGCTTGGCGTAAACATTATTATAACCGACGACGACTGGTACGAGTACATAAAGCTTTTCGCGCTTTTCCTTAAAAAAGCGGGCTATTCGGGGCTTTTGATTCTTATAGACGAGCTTGTTAATATTTATAAAATACCAAACAGCATAACGCGGCAGTATAACTACGAAAAAATACTCACAATGTATAACGATACCATGCAGGGCAAGGCGCAGTATATGGGCATTATAATGAGCGGCACGCCGCAGTGCATTGAGGATACGCGGCGCGGCGTTTACAGCTACGAGGCGCTTAAATCCCGCCTTACAGAGGGGCGTTTCGGCAAGGGCGAGCTTAAAGATATGTCAGCCCCCGTTATAAAGCTGGCACCGCTTACATATGAAGAATTGCTTGTGCTTATAGAAAAGCTGACCGAAATACACGCCGTGCTTTATGAATACACGCCCGATGTTACCGAAAACGATATGATTGAATTTATAAAGCTTGAATTTTCCCGCATAGGAGCGGACAGCACCATAACCCCGCGCGAAGTAATACGCGATTATATTGAGTTATTGAATATTATTCACCAAAACCCGGGAACGGATATAAAATCACTTATGTCTTCGGACGGCTTTACCTTTGCAAAGCCCGAGCCGCAGGGCGAGGTAACAGCTGAATTTGCCGAATTTGAGCTTTGAAAGGATAACGCATGAACGTTTTTGAAAGATACGCGCCCTTTATTCAGGACTTTATTTACCGCAACGGCTGGGAAACGCTGCGCGGCGTGCAGGTGGCTGCGGGCGAGGCGATTTTCGGAACGGACTGTAACGTTCTGCTTTCCGCCTCAACCGCCTCGGGTAAAACCGAGGCGGCGTTCTTCCCTATTCTCACCCTGTTTTCCGAAAACCCGCCGAGTTCCGTCGGGGCGATATACATAGGTCCTTTAAAGGCGCTTATAAACGACCAGTTTTCGCGCCTTAATGAGCTTTGCGCCGACGCGGAAATACCCGTTTGGCACTGGCACGGGGATGTTGCGCAATCGCACAAGGAAAAGCTTTTAAAGCACCCCTCGGGAATTTTGCAAATAACCCCCGAATCGCTTGAAGCGCTGCTTTTGCACAAGCACGCCTATATTCCGAAATTATTCGGTGATTTGCGGTTTATTGTAATTGACGAGGTTCATTCGCTTTTGCGGGGCGACCGCGGCGGGCAGACCTTGTGCCTTATTGAGCGGCTTTCGCGTATGGCGGGGGTGAACCCGCGCAGAATAGGGCTTTCCGCCACAATAGGCGACCCCGAGGGCACAGGCAGATATTTAGCGGCGGGCACAGGCAGAGAAACCGTGATACCAAAGGTAGAGCAAGGCAAGGTAAAGTGGCGGTTATCATTAGAGCATTTTTTCACAACGCCGGGCGTTGAAAACTCCCCTGCAGACGAAAAAGCGGCGCTGCCCGCACTTGATATGAAGACCGATACCGCCCCCGAAAACTCAGACCCCGGCTTTGCCTATGTTTTTGAGCATACAAGGGGCAAAAAATGCCTTATTTTCGTTAATTCCCGCGAGGAGTGCGAGGCGGTAACCACCACGCTGCGCGGCTATTGCGAGGCGCGGCGCGAGCCCGACAGATTTTTAATTCACCACGGCAATCTTTCAGCGTCCTTCCGCGAAACCGCCGAATCGGTTATGAAGGACGACGAACAATGTATGACCACCGTAACCACGGCGACGCTTGAACTCGGAATTGATATAGGCAGGTTAGAGCGCGCCTTTCAGATAGACGCGCCCTTTACCGTATCGTCATTTTTGCAGCGAATGGGGCGCACGGGCAGGCGGGGTCTGCCGCCCGAAATGTGGTTTGTAATGCGCGAAGAGCAACCCGAGGCGCGGGCAATGCTGCCCGAAACCGTGCCGTGGTCGCTGCTTCAAGGCATAGCGCTTATTCAGCTTTACACAGAGGAACGGTGGGTAGAGCCGCCAAAGACCGACAGGCTGCCATTCAGCCTTTTATATCACCAAACTATGAGCACGTTAGCGTCCTCGGGCGAGCTTTCCCCCGCGGCGTTAGCTTCGCGCGTGCTGACACTTAAAAGCTTTGAAAGAATAGACAAGGAAGACTACAAGACCCTTTTGCGCCATTTAATTGCGACCGACCATATCGAGCGCACCGAGACCGGCGGGCTTATAGTGGGGCTTGCGGGAGAGCGACAGATAAACTCCTTTAAATTTTACGCGGTGTTTAAAGAAAATGAGGAATACACCGTGCGCAGCAGCTCCGAAGAGCTTGGCACAATAGTAATGCCGCCGCCCGTGGGCGAGAAAATAGCTATTGCGGGGCACGTTTGGATAGTGGAAGAGGTAGACCATAAGCGGCACTTGGTATATTGCGAACAAGTGCGCGGCAAAGTGCCCGCCTATTTCGGGCAGTGCCCGGGGGATATTAACACAAAGGTGCTTGAGCGTATGCGAAATGTGCTTGCAGAGGATAAAATCTACCCCTACCTTATGAAAAACGCGCTCGGCAGACTGTACGAGGCGCGCAGTATTGCAAGGCTCGGCGGAGTAACAACCGAGCCGCTTATAAACCTCGGCGGGGATATGTGGTGCCTGTTCCCTTGGCTCGGCACATATGCTTTTCTCGCAATGGAGCGCTTTTTAAAGCTTAAATGTGCAAAGGATTTGGGGCTTACAGCCCTTGATCCCGCAAGACCGTACTTTATACAGTTTAAAATGAAAGCCACGCGCGAGCAGTTTTTTGATGTTTTAAAGGAAAAAGAAAAGCAGCCGCTTGACCCTATGGAGCTTGTATACCCCGGTGAAGTGCCGCTTTTTGAAAAGTATGATGAATTTGTGCCGCCCGAGCTTGTGCGCAAAGGCTTTGCCTACGGTATACTTGCAACCGACGAAATGAAAGCAAGAATACGCAGTTGGGAGCTTTAATAGAATAGCTTTAAGCCAAATCGGACAGCCGCCGCAAGCGGCTGTTTTTTATTTTATCTGCCAAAAGCACATACTTTTTGACTGATGATTTTTGCGCTGAAAAAGTATAAGCAAATGTAAGGTGGAAAAATTTTACAAAACGTGCTAAAATATTCTCACAATAAAGAGGAGGGCACATATGTTTGAAATTGAAAAAGATAATGCTAAAATCGGCAAACACCTTGAAAAGCTGATTTTATCAAAACACAAGAGTATTCGGCAGTTTTGCGAAAAATACCTCAAATGTGTAAATGAGAATGATAATTATCAAGTTGAAGTAAAAGAATTGGATAATATGGCAACCAGAATGTCGGCGATTATAAAGGGTAAAAAATCAATCCAATTTTACGATCTGCCTATATTCTGCAAGCTTTTGGAGGTCTCCTGCGAAGAAATAATAACCGCTGGTCGGCACTATGAGCCTATAAGCGGTCACGTTACTAATTATGAAATTGCCTTTTCAAAGGACAGGAATAAATGGGAAAAATACATAAATCGTCCCGACAAGCTGATACTGAACTCCGATGAATACTGTAAAACCGTTATAGATTACGCGCTTGAATTTAAAAATTACGATTTTTTAAAGTATCTTATGGATAAGAATTACATATGGTTTGTTGATAACAGTGAGGATGACGGCAAAAAGTACATCTTAAACCGTGCGTACCGTTTCGGTGCCGGAACAAGCATTAAAAAACGTAAAATCTACGATGTGGACTCTCTTGATGCCGAGCTGATGAATCCCGAAAAAGAAAACAAACTGCGGCAAAGCCTGATTTCGCTTGCAATTGAAAATAGGGATATTCCTATGCTTGATACGCTCAGAGCACGCGAAATTCCGGCATTGTATGATGTTTCTTTAGGTACGAGTGCGCAAGCAAACTGTGAAGATTATTACGATGATACGGTAATCGAAGAAATAGTGACGCATAACGAGGTTTTGGATTACTTTACCGACGATATTGAAATTAAAAATCAATTTGATAATCCGCAAATGTTTATTTATCCGTATATCGGCAAGGTGCTTGAGCGTTTAATAAAAATTAAAAGCAAAAATGCGGAATATGTTATCCGCCGAATTACAGAGCACAACCAAGCGGTTTACGCAAAATTGCAATCATTGATAAATATTGCCGTTGAAATAACAAATTCAGATCCGATGTTTTATTTTGATTTTAACGATGATGAGGGTTTTTTATCGTATATGATTCCCGGGTCAAAGGAGCATTTTACAAAATTTTGCGCAAATGTGATCCGCACGGATGTAAAATCCAACGATCCGACAATTGAAATCCTGTTAAATAAATTAAACGAAAGCTATGATTCGGTAAGAGATATCAAACCGAATTTATAAAATCATTGAAAGGACGGAAAAGAATGAAAAAGGTATCGTCTTATACACACAGTAAAAAGCAGCTTGATGATTACTCAAATCAACATAATCCGAATAATAAAGCATACCGTGCCAATCAGTCTAATAATGACCGTCAAACCAAATCAAAACAAATAATTAACAAAAAAGCCTTGATGAAAATGTTAAACGAGTTGATGTGCGGCGATAGCTTTTACATATCAAAATCAGAGGAGGAAAATGTATGTATTGTCAAAACTGCGGGAAAATGCAAGAAAACGGTTCTGCTGTCTGCGCTGATTGCGGAGCGGAGCTGATTGAAAAAAAGGATTGTGGGCGTAACAACAAGCGGAGCTTTTGGTTTGCTTTATTAAGCTTTGTATTTCCTATAGCGGGATTCATACTGTATCTTATATATGAGGACAGAAAGCCTGCACGCGCCCGGTCGCTTATAGTCGGATTTGTTACGGGTATTATAATAAAATTGCTCTTGATTGTTATTCTGTCGGTTTTTGCGGGAGTTGCCATAAATCAGCTGCTTAACAGCAGTGACCTTTTGTTTGACAGTCTATCGTAACAAGCTCATATCTTAATTTAAAAAAAGTGCACCCCGCACCGAAGCTCGGTGCGGGGTATTTTCATTATCAGCTGTTTGAAGAAGTGCTGGGCTCTTTTATTTTCTTTACCTTAAACTGCTTTACCGCGTAATTATTTACCTTGCAATCCATTTTATTTGCGTAATCGGTGATTTCCTTGTCAAAATCATCATCGGCAATAATGTGGCGGCTCGCAAGGTCAAGCGCGTCAATATAGTAGTCGTCCGCCTTAATATCCTGCTTTACGGCAAGTACCAGCCCTGCGTCGTCGGCAAGCTCAATAAGCTTAACTTCGCCCGTTGCCATAGCCTTTACGGTGTCGTATTGGTCAGATTCATAAGAGGTATCCTTAGCGCCTAAAATGCTTGCATACTTATCCTTGGGCTGCTTTCCCTCGGTAGAGTTGCTTGAACTGTCGTCGGTTGAACCGTTTTCTTCCTTATAAACCTCTTCAAAGGTCTTTTTACCGCTCTTTAAATCTTCAAGGTAAGTATTAAATTTTTCTTTAAGTGTTGTTTTTTCTTCGTCGGTCTTGCCCGAAAAGCTGCCCCGGAGCAGGTTGGCAATAACGAAATTATCATAAAGCTTTGTTTTAACCTCGTCGGCTGCTATTTCCTTTGTGCCGCCCTTGGAGTAAAGGTGCTCAAAGTAAACGCTTGAATAATATGAATCAAGCATATACTGCTTGTAGGTGTTCTGCCCTACGCCGTTCGGCTCAAAGTAAGAGGAATAGCCGTAATTAGACCAATAATAATTTGCATAGGTTTCGGCGTTCGTTTTGTCCTCTTCGGGTATTTCAAGCTTGTTTTTCTCACAGAGAGTCTTATAAGCGGCTATTTTTTTAAGGTTTTCAAGCGCGGTATCTTCTACCCACTTAACAAAATCCTTATTTTCAACCTTTTTTGAATAATAATCAATATCGGTTGTAGAGTCGCTGTCCGAAAGGCTTTCCTTAACTTTTGACTTTGCTTCGGAATCGGCGTTTATAAGCGCGCACATATAATAAGCCGACGTAAATTTGACCTTGCCCACGGTTACTGCCGTTTCGTCCTTTTTATGGCAAGCGGTAAAGCTGAGCGCCATTACCGAAACCAAAGCTGCGGCAATAATTCTTTTGATGTTTTTCATTTTTCTATTCCTCCATAAAGAGTAAAAATACATATTAAACTAATTATATACCAAACGGGC
>CAKSQS010000042.1 GCA_934486705.1 uncultured Eubacteriales bacterium | reverse complement strand
AAATATTCTTCAATTGAATCCGTTTTTTGAAAATCGGAATACCTATGGCTCAAATAAACAAACGGAGATACAAATGCTGCTATAATAATTATTATTGCTGCTACGGTCAAACACAAAACAGCTGTTTCTGCTCTTTTGATTTTTTCAACGTTTGAATACATTATAAACGCTCCATTTAAAATTAATCTACTTCAACTATACAGCATTTCTTAAAGCATTTATAAAGCCTTTAGGCTCAATAACATCAGAATTGTTTATAACTTTTTTTATTTTTGCATCGAATATATACCCTGCACGTAGCACATCTTTTACATAATGCAAGCAATTGTTAATCAAAAGATTATATCCGCCGTAATTAGTATTCTTGTAACCTTGTGCATATACGATACTTCGAACAAAATTACCCTTAATTGGGAAAAATTCACTATCATTCGTATACAGCCCTGTTGAATAGCCTTCACACATATATAGCTTTCTTAGCCCAAGCATAAGAGTGTATTCCACTTCGCATGATGTATAGTATCCATTAACATACACCTTTGCATTCGCTTTTTGTTCATCTATGTTTCCGCCGCCGGATGTATTAAATTCGGTTTTTACCCATAAGCCATCGCTGTATTTTAAAAACACATATGCGTGACCAACAATTTGTAAGCCATCATCACCATATAACGAAACATAAATGGCTCCGTAATCATCAACCCAAGATGTAGAGCCACAAGACCCACCTTGTTCCGTACTACCATAGCTGTACGAATAATACTGTAACCCTGCAACCGCAACAGCCGGTGTGGAATCGGTAATTGCAAGAACCTCCGCATTGGGCTCAATCGGCTCTTCCGCATCATTGGCTGCCAAAACAACTATTTTACTGTCGCTTATGCCTATTGCCGCAGTGCCCTTATTCGCCGCCGCCTGCGCCTCTTCCATTGTGCAGGATTTCCAACCCATATAGTTATTGGTCTTAACGGTTTCAAAAACCTCTTTCATATCCCCGCCGGGCAGCGCAACACCCATATTTTTAAATACAGCCCTTGCCGCCGACAGTGAATCCTCGGTATGCACGCGTTTTAAAGTATTTTTTATAATATTATTATATTGCCTTTTATTCATATTTATTATACCTCCTTTACCACATTTTAGCAAGAATTTTTTCATCTGCGGCATATACATCCTCTGCCAACGCCGAATCAAACGCCGTAGCCCCGCATACCCAAAGCGAAATATCCTCGGGATTTAACGCAGACGGGCAATAGGGTGCCCACTTTTCCGGCATACCGTTAAGCTTAGGCTCCGTTGCACCGAACACCGCGCCGAAGTAGTCAGTATCCCTTGTTGCCTGCACATAATGGCTGCACTGGCGGTCAAAGTTAAAGTTCTTTGACGAATCGGTGTTTGCAATAAACCCGGGAGCATATCCGTTTGCCGAAATAACCTGTGCAAAGGAAATCATCCATTTGTGATTTATGCTCCAATCGGGCTTTATTTCCGCAAATATTGCTATGCCCGCATTTTGAGCCACGCCTAATTCCTTTGCAGCCTCTACCGCTCTTAGCGCGTCCTCGGTGCCGTTTATGCCCGAAACCGCCTTTTCGGTAAGGTCGCGGATAACAAGACCTATTTTACATTCCCTGCCGCGCAGAAACTCAATTTCTTCGGCTGTGATTTTTTCTTCACCGCAAAGAGTTCTCATACAAAAGCTCGGAAAGCCTTTCTGACGTGCCACCCAATCATACATTGTGTATCCGTTTTTCAGCCTTTTGTTAATAGGTGTAGCTGAATTAACACCGAAAACAGTTTTCATTTTAATTTCCTCCTTTAATTTTTATTTTTGATTAAACTCAAACTGTTTTGCGAAATCGGCGTCCCGATTTCCCGCAGCTGCATATACAGTATAAAAAATAACCCTGACTGCTTACGTCAGGGTTAGAAAAAATTTTTCTTTTGTGTTTTAAAGCAAAAAAACAGCCCTAACGACAGAAATAAACTGTCATTAGGGCTGTTGAAGCATTAAAACACTTGCCGATCAGTCAGCATATTTTTTTATGAGCTTTTCATATTTTTCAGGCGTTATTCGGTTGCTTACATCCGCCTGATAAAGCTTGAAGCCTGCTTCTTCGGAAAGCTTGGCGCCTATACTGCCGTCTTCCCTTAGATATAACACATAGTTATTACCTCCGACGCTTATGTTAATAAGCTTATTGGTAGGGAAAACCATCAGCTCATGCAATTTATCCGAGGGATAATCGCTCTCATACCTATACTTTGCAAATAAATTATATTCTTCTTTCGGGAGAAGTATTTCCGGAACAGCTCCGTCATCAATTAGCGTACACTGTTCAATGCTTTCCGCCGAGCCTGCTCCCATATCAAAAAGCAGGGATCCCTCGGCAAGATCATCGCTTGAAAGCGCGCGGTTTCCGCAAGCGCATAGAGTTACGGCAAGTAAAAAAACAAATAATAAGAGCTTTTTCAAAAATATCACACCCATTTTTTAATTATAACATAACAAATACTTTATTAAATGATTTTTGCTCTTTTAAAAATTCCGATCGGCTTCATATCCGAACCGTAAATTTCAAATTCGTCTTTATCCGCATATTTCATATTGTCGGGATGCTCGTACAGAAAGTGCCACAGCACTTCCCCGCTTTTTTTGTTAAACGACTCAATACAAATAGGCGATGCAACTGAAAAGGCGGCGCAATCATCAAACCTATCGGTTAGAAAATATATTTGTTTTTTCTTTACAGGGCGTTTTCCGCTATAAGCGGAAAAATACTTTTTTTCGCAATCTTCATGAACAAATTCCTCATTCTCATTCATTTTTCTTATGGGAATCAGAAAGACCGAGGGTATTAACAAAAGAAGATAGATTATTAAGAAACGCCCCTCCTGCAATATATACGCTGTTATAAGCAGCGGCACAAACAGGTAAAACATTATCTTCATATATACAGTGGTGAAAACTGCCTGTCCGTAATATTTATCACAATTGCCGCAACGGGCAAAGAGAAAAAAACGCGGTAATTTATTTTGCTTTACGCGCCGACTGTCATATCTGCAATTGATTTTTTTACCGCACCAAGGACATCTTTTCATTATAATTCCCCCAATCATATGATGCTTTTGAGATGACTCAAAAGCATCATATTTATAAATTTAAAAGGTTTTATTATTTTAATAGCTTCAATAGTTATTTAACACTGTGGTATTCTGCTTTTAAATTACCGTCACAAGAAAATAACATTTCACTAACATATATACCGGCTCCCACTGTGAAAGTAATTTTCACAAACTTATCCCCGACATTCATTTTTTCATTTGCTGAACTGCCAAGATTAACAAGATTCACTATCATGCCCAATTCCCAATAACCGGCTTTCTTTGCCAAATCTGATAATAAAGCAGATAAAGAATCATAATGATTTTCAATAGTTATCGCCGTAAATAAATTAGAATATTTAGGAGAGATGAAAAAACCTGCCACTAAGTTTAAAAGCCCCTTAGCCAACCCATTATGTATAAGAATATTTCCATCTGTTATATTAATCTTATTTATAGTAGTTGGCATATAAAACCAATCATTTTGATTTTCCGTTGTATATTCCCGTTTGCATTTACCATTAGCGTCAGAAAATTCGTATTTGTTTTTATAACTGCTTTTTCTACGAATATCATCTATCATTGCCAACAGTGTATTGGTTTTCATTCTTTCGTCCTTATGTGATTCCCTTTCTATCTGTGCATAATACGGCAAAGCAAGATAACAAGCTTTAACTTTATAATAATCTTCTTCACTTAATACAAATCTGTCCTCTAATGCCGGGGATTTTACTCTATACCCACATTTGGAGCACACATAGTAACCGTCACATTGCAAAACCATTTTATGCTTTGTAACGTCCCTATAGTTTGAACCGCCGCAATATTCAGTTGAAATGGTAGTTGTAATACCTCCGCAACCTGTTCCGCCGTAGCCGTACGAATAATACTGTAACCCTGCAACCGCAACAGCCGATGTGGAATCGGTTATTGCAAGAACCTCCGCAGTGGGCTCAATCGGCTCCTCTGCGTCAGTGGCTGCCAAAACAACTATTTTACTGTCGCTTATGCCTATTGCCGCAGTGCCTTTATTCGCCGCCGCCTGCGCTTCTTCCATTGTGCAGGATTTCCAACCCATATAGTTATCGGTCTTAACGGTTTCAAAAACCTCTTTCATATCCCCGCCGGGCAGCGCAACACCCATATTTTTAAATACAGCCCTTGCCGCCGACAGTGAATCCTCGGTATGCACGCGTTTTAAAGTATTTTTTATAATATTATTATATTGCCTTTTATTCATATTTATTATACCTCCTTTACCACATTTTAGCAAGAATTTTTTCATCTGCGGCATATACATCCTCTGCCAACGCCGAATCAAACGCCGTAGCCCCGCATACCCAAAGCGAAATATCCTCGGGATTTAACGCAGACGGGCAATAGGGTGCCCACTTTTCCGGCATACCGTTAAGCTTAGGCTCCGTTGCACCGAACACCGCGCCGAAGTAGTCAGTATCCCTTGTTGCCTGCACATAATGGCTGCACTGGCGGTCAAAGTTAAAGTTCTTTGACGAATCGGTGTTTGCAATAAACCCGGGAGCATATCCGTTTGCCGAAATAACCTGTGCAAAGGAAATCATCCATTTGTGATTTATGCTCCAATCGGGCTTTATTTCCGCAAATATTGCTATGCCCGCATTTTGAGCCACGCCTAATTCCTTTGCAGCCTCTACCGCTCTTAGCGCGTCCTCGGTGCCGTTTATGCCCGAAACCGCCTTTTCGGTAAGGTCGCGGATAACAAGACCTATTTTACATTCCCTGCCGCGCAGAAACTCAATTTCTTCGGCTGTGATTTTTTCTTCACCGCAAAGAGTTCTCATACAAAAGCTCGGAAAGCCTTTCTGCCGTGCCACCCAATCATACATTGTGTATCCGTTTTTCAGCCTTTTGTTGATAGATGTAGCTGAATTAACACCGAAAACAGTTTTCATTTTAATTTCCTCCTTTAATTTTTATTTTTGTTCAAACTCAAACTGTTTTTTGAAATCGGCATCCCGATTTCCCGCAGCTGCAAGTACAGTATAAAAAATAACCCTGACAGTCTACGTCAGGGTTAGAAAAATTTTTTCTTAATTTTTTTCTTTTTCTTCAAAAAACCTCTGTGATTTGGATTTTGCATGCGATATGCGCGATATCAGCTCCTTTTTATCCTGTAAACGCCCACATCGGCAAAGAAAATCCGCAATATCGTCAAGACAAACAAATGCTTTTTTCTTATATGCCTCGGAATACTCTATTTCAAGCTCAAAATCCGTTTTGCCGAGATATGTGTTCTTGTCAAGTACAATCTTACAAAACACATCATCGCACAGCTTCAGCCTTTCGGTGACAAGCTCGCCTTGAAAACGAAGCCCCAGCGTATTAAAAACAGTGGGGTCAAACTCCGCTTTTTCACATATATCGGTTTCAATGCTACATTCTGCGCCATCGGCATTGTGTTTTTTCACCGTAGCCTTATAAAGTCCGTTTTTATGCCTTATGCGACAGGTTATGCCCTTTTCATTCATAGAAAGGTCATCGGTATCAAAATAATAATTTGTTTGAAGGTTTACCGCCTTATGCTGACACTTAAATCTTGCCAGTGTGATGTATTCCCCCTCTGTCAGCATAGCCTTTATTTCACGTTCAATCATTTTTCCACCGCCTTATTATCTTACCTGAGCCGTTTTTCGGTATTTCCTTTACCAAAGCTATTCTTGCGGGCATTTGATATGCAGGCAGGCAAGCCTTGCAAAGCTCCCTTACCTCTGCGGGGTCAGAAAATTCCCCCGCCACGGTCAGCACTATCTGCATGCCGAGCCGGTCATCTCTTTCGCCGCATGCCAGCACTTCCCTTACGCGCTTATCAAGTTTCAACGCGCTTTCTATCTCCTGCGGATAAATATTCATACCGGCTTTAATTATAAGGTCGTCGCTCCTGCCCTTTATTTTAAGCAGCCCCGCTTTATTTATAAGCGCGGTATCTCCCGTGCAGAGCCAGCCGTTTTTAAGCACCTCCGCGGTTTTTTCGGAATTGTTATAATAGCCTGCCATAACATTGTCGCCCTTGACCCACAAAACACCGGTTTCCCCTTTTTGGACTTCATTACCGTTACTGTCGAGAATTTTAAGTGACACGGATTTTAACGGCAAGCCCACGCAATCGGGATAAGCCTTAAACATTTCGGGCGGCAGGTAAGCTACCCTCGGTGAGCACTCGGTAAGACCGTATATATGATAAATTTCGGCGGTCGGGAAAGCCGCGGATATATGCAGACCTGTTCTGCGGTCCATACATTCGCCGCTTATACAAATGCACTTTAATGTAAGGTCTTCTTTTTTCAGGTGCGCCATCATACTGAGTAACGTCGGCGTGCCGCAAAAGGCTGTTATACCATACTGCCGCAAAAGCATTAAAACCGCCATGGGGTTAAAGCCGCCCGAATAAAAGCGTATTTCCGCGCCCTTTATGAACGCCGTTAAAAACTCGCCCGTAAGCACCGCGCAATGATACAGCGGGCGCGCAATAAGTATCTTATCCTCCCCCGATATTCCGAAATAATCCGCTATATCCGATACATTCGCAATTATGTTTTTCTCGGTAAGCATAGCGCCATTGGGAGCTCCCGTAGTGCCTGAGGTACACATAATAAGCGCGGGATGAGCCTGCGGCTCGGTATATGCCGCGTTTTTAATGCGCATAATTTGCAGCTTGCCGTTTTCATCGGTAATTACCGCGTCGGGGCTTACCGAATCCAATATTTTATTGCAGTGCAGCTCGCCGTATCTGCGGGAGAGCGGCACTGCCGTAATACCTGCCGCAAAGCAGGCAAGCAAAGCCATACCCGCCGCCATTTCGGATTCGCACAGAACGGCGCAGCATTTTATTCCTTTAAGCCTTTCGGAAAAATTCTCAGCAAAAACAATCAGCTCCTCAAAAGTCATCTCGGCGCCGTTTTCGCACACCCTTTTATTCGGATTTTTTTGCATTTTACTTTTCAGAAATTCCCACAGCATTTTTTTCAAGCTCCTTTTTCATTTTTTCTGTAAGCTCAGTTAATATTTCCCGCTCGGTTTTTTCAAGCCTTAAAAGCTTATCCGAAATAATCGGCAGCACCGAATCACGGCGTTTCATATGATGAGACGCATATAACATTCGCATTGTATCTGTCTCTTTAACAAGCGGGCGGTATTTTTCGCTGAGTGTGTTATCAAAACGCAGTGCTTCCTCAACCTTGATTATTCTTTCAAGCATAACCTTTTTATGCTCCCAAATAAGGCGGAAAACACGGCGATCCATTCGTTCATACGGTATTTCTCCGCGGTACAGCTTCATAACGTATTCGGCAATATAGGTGTGCACCGCTATTCCATAGACCCTGCCTTCACCTTCAAAAGGATATTTACCGAGATCCGAATCCAAATATCCGGTAAGGCTGCCATACACCGTTTCCGGTGAAAGCTGTACGCTTTCATTTGTCATCTTAATTGCGTAGAAGGTCCCGAAACGCCCCTTTCTTTTGGCTGCAATTCTCCCCGCGTCAAAAGCACCTTGCGGCGTTTGAAATTTTGTATACCGCCATTCGCTGTCATATGCGTAAACAGAATAGGTTTTATTATTCCGGTCATATCCGCAAATAAGCCCGTTATGTAAAAAATGGCGTTCATGATACCAGCTTTTGCCTTTTACATAATAATCGTCCACATCCGTAAAATATACATAAAAGCCTTTATCGAGCATATTTCTTATAATCGGATTTATATAGCCTCCGGCAAACCGTGTAGGCATAAACTCTTTTTCAATACACAGCATATCAGCCCATGAAGAACGTTCCACGCCGAGCTCGGGTGTTGTGAAGCCCGTCAGGAATTTTCTGTTGCAAAAGAGATTCACAGCATTATTAAGTGTCCATATTTTTCCTGCGGAATTACCCACGCCAATCGCGGTTGCCGGTCCCTGGTGATGATATGTACTGTACATAGGCTCTGTAAGCGGCAGTTCTATTTTCTTTTCCATATTACTCGCCTCCGTATTTTTTTACCATATCTATAACGCTTTGCACATCGGTCAATTCAAAAGGATTCATATCCTTTTCATCCAGCTCTATTCCGAACTGCTCCTCAATTTCAATAAGCAGCGTTACCATTGAAAGGCTGTCAAGCGCCAGATCCTCCTGTGGCCGCGCGCTGTTTTTAATTCTTTTTTCACCGCTCAGCTCGGATAAAATACCTTTAATCTTTTTTTCCGGTTTCATTTTTCATCACCCTTTCTACCTCTTTTTTTACGGCGTTATAGCAATCCTCCACCGAATTTTCGGTGGAAATAAGCACGCCGCCGTTAGCCCGGCATATGGAAATATATTCGGTGCGAAGCCTGTACTGCAAATCCATATCTATATACCTGTTTTTTTCCGCAGCGCGGCTGCGCACTCTTTTAACCGCCGTTTCCACCGGCACATCAAAGAAAAACGCCGCATCGGGTTTTATGACCGCCCCTGCAATTTCATAAATCCAGTCATCATTTTCAAAGCCCCTGGCTCTGAGATTGGCAAGGCAGGAATAAAAATACCTGTCGCTTATTACAATATCGCCCTTATTGAGCCTCGGCTCTATCACCCTGCTGCCGTGCTGCAATCTATCGCTTGCGGCAAGGAGAGATAAACTTCTGTAATCGTAAGCGTCGTGGTCGGGGCAGTCCATATAGGTTCGGAATATATCCGATGTACGCACGGCGTTTGTGGGCTGCTTTGTAAGAAAAACGCCGTGCTCCTTTTCCAAATCTGATTTAAGGCGCGTTAGCATAGTCGTTTTTCCGCAGCCATCCAGCCCGCAAAAGGTAAACAGAAAGCCCTTTGTGCCGTTCGGTTTCATATTAAGAGTTTTCAATGCTTCCCGCCTCCCTTAAAAGCGATTTTCTGTTTTTGGCAAAAAATCTTTTTACAATATCCTTTTCGGTATAAATATATTTTTTCTTATCCTTGGGGGATATAACGGTATGAATAAATTCCGGGTCGTTTTTAAGTATTTCCTCGGCTGCCGCCACGGCATAATAATTGTCAAGCTTGAAAAGCCTCAAAGTATTAATTACCGCAAAGGCGGTGTGAAAATTACAGAGCCTATTTATGCTTAAAAAAGGTATAAATATTTTCAAAAAATGCTTGCAAAAACCACCCTTTTGTGCTATAATAATTACAGTGATAAGAAAAGGGTAATTATCTGCGTTTTAAAAGGAATTTTAGATGTTTGCTTTTCTGTAAAATCGACACATTAAGAAAACCGCACAACAGTGCGGTTTTTCCTTTATTTATACGGGGTCGATGTTATTTTTATATGTTTTATAATTTGAGGGGTCGAATATGGAACAAAACAGCTTTATTTCTTTTGCAGATGTGAAGAAAAGCATTTTTGACCCGGAAATACTGACGCTTTTAGCTCCGAGCATATATAATCCCACGCCCGAACGCCTAAAGCACAGAGCGGAAAAATATATCGCTGACAGTAATGTTAAAGCATATGCCTGCAAAAGCAGCGAAAAACATATCGGAATTGTAGTATTCAAAACAGAAAACGACACTGCCGAAATTTTGGATATTGCCGTAAAACCCGAATACCGAAAAAACGGTATTGGCAAAAGATTAGTTGAATTTATTTTAAATCAGTTTCCCATAGATACCATAACAGCCGAAACCGATAACGATGCGGTTGGGTTTTACAAGAAGTGCGGATTTGCGCTTACACCGACCGCAGCAGTTGAAGACACGGCGCAGTATTTTTGCAAATTGTCCGCAGTTTCTAAACATTACGACCTGCTTATTGAAGAAAACAACGACCCCGTGCGCGACCCCGAGCCGCTGCGGGAATATATGGAGAAATGGGACGGGCGACACTTTATTGATTCATTACAGCTGACAAAAGGAAAGTCAGTACTTGAAATCGGTGTGGGAACGGGGCGGCTTGCCGTTCGCACTGCGTCCGAATGTCGCGATTTTTTCGGGATTGATATTTCCCAGAAAACCGTAAAACGGGCAAAGGAAAACCTAAAAGCACACGGTAATGTAACGCTTATTTGCGGCGATTTTATGAGCTGTGATTTCGGGCGCAAATTTGATGTGATTTATTCGTCGCTCACATTTATGCACATAAAAGACAAAATGGCGGCAATCAATAAGATAAAATCATTATTAAACGGCGGCGGTCGGTTTGTGCTTTCCATAGACAAAAACCAAAGCGATGTAATAGAGTGCGGTACACGGAAAATCAGGATTTACCCTGACCGAAAAGAAAATATTGCGGAATACATCAATCAAAGCGGAATGAACTTAATAAAAGTTTTTGAAACCGAATTTGCCTGTATTTTTATCGCTGTAAAACAGATATACCGCTATTATCGCAACTGAAATCAAGCGACGGGGAGAAAATGCCCTTAAAATTAAGTAAAACAGTCGGGGGAGCAGGACTTATGTTCGAATGGGGCAGGAATATTCAGGATATTATTTTTGAAATTGACAAGTGCATAAAAAACGGCGACGACGCGGGGCTGACCCTCTCGCGATTATCGGGGTATCTTGGGTATTCCGAATTTTATGTTTCAAGAAAGTTCAGAGAAATATCCGGTATGAGCCTTAAAGACTACCTGCGGCACAGGCGGCTTGCCTTTGCACTAAGGGACGTGCGGGACGGCGAAAACGGTTTTTTGGATATAGCGCTGAATTACGGCTTTTCCTCGCACGAGGCGTTTACAAGAGCCTTTAAATCGGCTTACGGCGTAACGCCGAGCGAATACCGCAGGCGTCCAAAGCCGGTAGTTTTACGCACTGTGCTGCGCCCCTTTGACTGTTATCTTTTAGGAATAGAGGGAGCAGGTATGGCAAAACAGGCAGAAAACATTAAAACCTATTTTATTACGATTCCGGAGCATAAATTTCTGCATATCAGAAATTATGAAAGCATAGGCTACTGGGACTTTTGGCAAAAGCAAAGCCTTATTCCGGGGCAGGACTGCGAAACGGTGTGCGGTCTGCTTGAAAGCATTAAGGGCAAGCTTGACGACGTCGGGGGAAATATGTCCGACGCGGGCGCGGGGCAGCTTATGGCGTTTATAAACGAGCCCACGGGCAGAATTTGCAGCTGGGGTATTCCGCTTGCCGAGGCTTACGGCGTGCGGCTGCCGCGGGATTACTCGGGAGAAATTCCGCCGCAAATGCTTCTTATGGACGTGCCCGCCGGGGAATATATTGTTTTTGAGCACGGACCCTTTGATTTTGAAACGCAGAACGCCGAGGTTGAGGCGGAAATTGAGCGGGCAATGAAGGAGTTCGACTATGAAAGCAGCGGCTATGAGCTTGATACAACCCCCGGCAGAGTGTTTTATTTTTACCACGATTGCAAGAGATTTTGGAAATACGTCCGTCCGGTTAAAAAGACTGATAATTCATAATTAAAAGCTCCCCCGTATTTCGGCATACGCCGAAATACGGGGGAACAGCTTTTTTCTGCTTATTTCGTACCGAAAATACGGTCGCCCGCGTCGCCGAGACCGGGAACTATGTAGCAGTGGTCATTAAGATGATCATCAAGCCCCGCGCAGTAAACCGGTACGTCGGGGTGAGCGGCGGTGAACGCCTCAATACCCTCGGGAGCAGCTATAATGCACATAAATTTAATGCGCTTGGGGTTAAATTCCTTTATTCTCGTAACCGCGTCAATAGCGCTGCCGCCCGTTGCAAGCATGGGGTCAAGCACAAAAACATCGCGCTCGTTAAGGTCGGCGGGCAGCTTGCAGTAATAATCAACCGGCTTGTGCGTTTCGGGGTCGCGGTACATACCTATATGCCCCACCTTAGCCGCGGGAATAAGGCTTAAAACGCCGTCTACCATGCCGAGTCCCGCTCTTAAAATCGGTACAAACGCCATTTTTCTGCCGGCAAGCTTTTTGGTCTTGGCGGTGGTTATGGGGGTTTTAATTTCAACCTCGGTAAGCGGCAGGTCTCTTGTTGATTCATAGCACATAAGCATTGCGATTTCGCTTACAAGCTCGCGGAATTGCTTAGAGCCTGTTTTTTCATCACGCAGGATTGAAAGCTTGTGCTGAATAAGCGGGTGGTCCATAATAAATACGTTATCTTTCATTTTTTGCTGCTCCTTTAAGAATTTGATTTTTCAATTTCGCTTATCATATCAATACGTCTCTGATGGCGTCCGCCCTCAAATTCGGTATTTACAAAAATATCGCACAGCTCAAGCGCCGTACCGATACCTATTACTCTGCCGCCGAGACATAATATGTTGGAGTTATTGTGAAGTCTGGTATATTTTGCCGAGAAATGCTCGCTGCAGGCGGCGGCGCGTATGCCGTTCACCTTATTTGCCGCAAGCGACATACCTATGCCTGTGCCGCAAATAAGTATTCCCAACTCGTTTTCGCCGTTTTTAATGCTGTTTGCAACCTTGAGCGCTATTTCGGGGTAATCAACCGATTTATTTTCGTATATGCCGAAATCCTCCACTTCAAAGCCCTCGGCAGTCAGGTGCTCGACTATTGCGTTTTTATGCTCAAAGCCGCCGTGATCGCAGCCTACTGCTATTTTCATAAGCTCACCTCTTTTTTCTTTTTAAGCTCGCGTTCCGCCTGCGGCAGCCTTAAATATACGGGCAGCAGCTTGTCCGGCGTTACGAATAAGCCGTTTTTAAATATATCCTCCGCCGCAAGGGCTACGGATACCGCGTTTTGATACCTGCGCTCGGGCGCCGATTTACAAACGCCGGGTATATTTTCGGCAAACGGGAAGAACACGTCTGTGCCATCGCCCACTATTATAACACGTTTTTCTCCATTTTGCGACACTTTTTTTAAATTTTCCGCAAGTTCTTCGCACAAAACCGCTCTGTCCTCGTACAGGCGGGTAATTTTGCCGCCCGAAATTTCAAAAATCGCGTTGTATACCTGGCTGCAGCGCGCGTCCATAACCGCGCACACAATGCAATCGGTATCGCGGTAGTTAAAGGCGAGCGATAAAAGGGTGGATACCCCCGCGCAAGGCAGATTCCGCGCAGCGGCAAGCCCCTTTGCGGCGCTTATGCCTATGCGCACCCCCGTAAACGAGCCCGGACCTGCGTTTATCGCCAGCCCGTCAATATCCTGCAAATTAAGCCGTGCCGCGGCAAAAAGCCCCTCTGCCATAGGCAAAAGGGTCTGCGAGTGGGTTAGCTTTACGTTTATAAAGGCGGATGCTATAACACGCCCGTCCTCGGTTATTGCGGCAGACGCAGGACCTGCCGTACATTCAAGAGAAAGTATTTTCATTGTGCTTCAGTCTCCGTTAAATCAAGATCGGGCGCGCCGTCAATATTTATCACACGTTCGTTTTCGCCCGTTTGCTCAAAGGTGACGGTTATAGTGCCTGCGGGCAGGGCGTTTTCTATGTTCTCGCTCCACTCCGCCGCTATTACCCCGCCCTGCTCTGCGTACTCAAAAAAACCGGTGGAATAAAGGTCATCCCACCCCCCGATTCGGTACATATCAAAATGGTAAAGCGGCAGCCTGCCGCCGATATATTCGTTTATAAGCGCAAAGGTAGGTGACGTGACCGTGCCCTTAAAGCCGAGCCCGCGCGCAAGCCCGCGTGTAAAGCAGGTCTTGCCCATTCCGAGACCCCCGCGAAAGGCTATAACCTCGCCGCCGTGCAGCGTTTGTGCCAGCTTAAAGCCTACGCTTTCGGTTTCTTCGGGAGATTTTGTTGTGAATTTTTTCATTTTTTCTTCCTTTATTTATATGTATCAACGGCGGCGCACTTTGTTTTTATAAAGTCTTTAAAGAGGTTATATTTTATATCTGAGCCGAAGCAGATTGCGGGCAGCAGATATGCCTGCACCGAGTTGGTATGAATCATAATCAGCTTGTTTTCAACAATGCTTATTCTGTCAATTCCCGAATATTTGGTTTCGGTTTTATTATCCTCTGTTTCCTCTGTAAAGCTGTCCTCGTAAAAGGTCAACACCGAATGGGGCGAATAAGGCGGCTTTCCGCCTTTTATAAGGGCTTTTATCTGAATTTTGGCTATCAGCTTAAAGAAAGGAATCAGTAGCAGCTGCGGTATTATAAGTAATAAAATTCCCGAAATTATCGATTCCGCCGAAAAACCTATGTCGTGTATTGCCGACAGCGTAGGAGCAGAAAGCAGTACCAGTAAAATAATTCTGAATATAATCAGCATTTTTTTGCCGTAGCGGGATCTTGTCTGCCAAAAAATATTAAAATCGATATAATCCTTATCGTTCAAATCAATATTGAACTGAAATTCCATACCTAAACCCCTCCGGCTATTATTTTATAACGCAGGCGGGGTTTTGTCAATATAAGCATTTTAATCTTGAAAATAATTTCGTTATATAGTATTATATAATAAATAATTATATCCTGTTTCAGAAAGTGGGTATTGAAATATGGAGAAAAAGGAAAGAATACTGCGCCCCGTGGGCAGAATCCACGGCGGAACGCTGCTGCCGCACCTAAAGGGCACGGCAGAGGCGGAAACCGTTATAATGCCGCCGCCCGGAAGCGTTAAAATACCTATGCTCCAGCACATAGGCGCGCCGGCAGAGCCTGTTGTGGCTGTAGGAGATAAGGTGTATGTGGGTACGCTTATAGGCAAGGCGGGCGGCTTTGTGAGCGCGCCGGTACATTCAAGCGTTTCGGGCACGGTAAGCGCCGTAACAGCGGAAAACATAAACGGGCGCAGCGTTACATATGTAACTGTTAAATCCGACGGCGAGCAGACCCCCGACCCGAGTATAAAACCCTTTGAAGTAAAAACGCGCGAGGATATTGCCGCCGCTGCCGCTGCCTGCGGGCTTGTGGGGCTTGGCGGCGCGGGCTTTCCCACGGGCGTTAAGCTGAATATTAAGGACGACACAAAAATCGATACCCTTATAATAAACGGCGCAGAATGCGAGCCATACATAACAAGCGACTACCGCGAGTGCATTGAAAACTATAACGACGTTATAGAGGGCGTTTACCTGCTTAAAGAAAAATTAGGCGTTAAAAAAGTAATAATCTGCATTGAAAGCAATAAGGAAAAGGCTATTACAAAGCTTTACACCATTGCCGCCGATAAGCGCGATACCGATGATACCGTAAAGCTTATGAAGCTGCCCACAAGCTACCCGCAGGGAGCGGAAAAGGTAATAATTTATTCGGCAACGGGAAGAAAAGTGCCGCTCGGCAAGCTGCCGAGCGACGTTGGGTGCATTGTTATGAATATAACAAGCGTTGCCGCGCTTTACAGATTTATAACCACGGGTATGCCGCTTGTTTCAAAGCGCATAACGGTGGACGGCACGGCGGTCAAAGAGCCTAAAAACCTGCTTGTTCCCATTGGCACATCCATAAAGGACGTTTTGGAGTTTGCGGGCGGCGAGAGCGATACGGCGGCGGAAATAATGATGGGCGGTCCTATGATGGGAATAGACGTATGCAGCACCGACGCGGTTATTGAAAAGCGCAATAACGCAATAATTGTTATGGAAGAAGAAAAAGCGCCCGATACTACCCCCTGCATACACTGCGACCGCTGCGCGGGCGCATGTCCTATGCGGCTTTACCCCGCAAATGTTGAAGCGGCGCTGGACAGCAAGCTTTATGACAGGCTTGAAAATCTTAACGTTAACTACTGTATGGAGTGCGGCAGCTGCGCGTTTGTATGTCCCGCGCACAGACCGCTAACGCAAAGTATGAGGCTTGCAAAGGCTGAATTAAGGAGGCGGACGGCGAAATGAAAGAAATGCTGACGGTTTCATCATCCCCGCACATAAAAAGACCCGATACCACGCGCGGCATTATGTCGGACGTGGTAATAGCCTTAGCCCCCGCCGCCACCTACGGCTGTATTCTTTTCGGGCTGCGCGCCCTTGCGGTTTTAATAACATGCGTGGGCGTGGCGGTACTAAGCGAATTTTTATGGAACAAGGCTTTAAAAAAGCCGAATACAATAAAGGATATGTCGGCGGTTGTAACAGGGCTGCTGCTCGGTATGAACCTGCCGCCCACACTTCCGCTCTGGCAGGCGGCAATAGGCAGCGTTGCGGCGATAATCGTAGTAAAGCAAATGTTCGGCGGCTTGGGTCATAATTTTGCAAACCCAGCCATTGCCGCAAGAATTATGCTGCTTGTTTCTTTCCCCGCCGCTATGACGCGGTTTACAGAACCCGTTTCCGACGCGGTGACATCCGCCACGCCTTTGGCGGGCACTGCGGGCGCGCTTTCGTTTAAAACCCTGTTTTTCGGTATGCACGCGGGGTCTATAGGCGAGACCTCGGCATTTTTGCTGCTTGTGGGCGGGCTGTATCTTGTTATACGCAGGGTCATAACCCCCGTAATTCCCGTATGCTTTATAGGCACGGTGGCGCTGCTTTCACTGATTACGGGCGAAAATGTTATGCTCTCCGTTTTCGGCGGCGGGCTTATACTGGGCGCGGTGTTTATGGCGACCGACTACACCACAAGCCCCACAACCCCGCTCGGCAAGGCGGTTTTCGCCGTAGGCTGCGGAATTATAACCTTTGTTATAAGAAAATTCGGCGCACTGCCCGAGGGCGTTTCATATTCGATTTTGCTTATGAATATTTTAGTGCCGCATATAAACCGTTTCACACTTTCAAAGCCGTTCGGTTTTGAAAAAGTAAAGGAGGCGGCGAAGAGTGAGTAAATTTATTGAAGCAATAAAGAAAAACCGCGAGGATATTATAAAGCCCGTGGGCGTTCTGCTTGCAATTTGCATTATTATTCCGTTGGCGCTAAGCGTTACAAACAAGGTGACGGCTAAAAAAATAGCCGAGCTTGAAAATGAGAACAGCAAAAAGAATATGCAAAGCCTTGTAAGCGCCGATGATTTTGAGAAATGCAGCGACGGCGGAATAGAATACTACACCGCGATAAAGGGCGGAGATACCGCCGCTTACATATTTACCGAGAGCGCAAAGGGCTACGGCGGCGACGTTTCGGTAATGACCGCCGTAAAGCCCGACGGCACGGTTGTGGGCGTTGCGATACTCGACGTTTCAAACGAGACCCCTGGGCTTGGGCAAAACGCCGCTAAAGAAAGCTTTTATTCGCAGTATGCGGGGCTTAAAAAGGGCGTTTCTCTGCTTAAAAACGGCGCAAAGGCGGAAAACAACGAGGTTGACGCCGTAACAGGTGCAACAATAACCTCAACCGCCGTGACCCGCGCGGTTAATACGGCGCTTGATGATTTTGAAAAGGTAAAGGGGGCGACTGTCGGTGAAGAATAAATATTTAGGCTATTTTACAAACGGGCTTATTAAGGAAAACCCGACCCTGCGGCTGGTGCTGGGCACCTGCCCAACCTTGGCGGTCACCACCGCCGCAATAAACGGCATAGGTATGGGGCTTTCGGCTACGCTTGTGCTTGTATGCTCAAACCTTGCAATTTCACTGCTGCGCAATATTATTCCCGATAAAGTGCGCATACCCGCGTTTATAACCATTATTGCGGGGTTTGTAAGCGTTGTTCAAATGCTTGTAAAGGCGTTTTTGCCCGAAATTGATAAATCCCTCGGAATATACCTGCCGCTTATAGTTGTAAACTGTATAATTCTTGCGCGCGCCGAAATGTTCGCCTCTAAAAACTCGGTGCTGCCCAGTGTGCTTGACGGTCTCGGAATGGGCGTGGGCTTTACCGCCGTTTTGACCCTTATGGGTGCAATACGCGAGCTTTTGGGCGCGGGTTCGCTTTTCTCGCTGCCGCTTACCTCCCGTTTTATAAGCCCTATGATAATATTTTTGCTGCCGCCCGGGGGATTCTTCGTTTTCGGAATGCTGGTAGCGGCATCTAACGCGCTTGCTAAGAAAAACGGCAAAAAGCCCGTGGAGCATTTGGGGTGCGAAAGTTGCCCCTCTAAGGGCATGTGCGGCAAAAACGGCGAAATGGAGGCGGAAGTAAATGAATAGTGCAACCTCCATAGCGTCAATTCTTTTGGCGGCTATACTCACCAATAATATGGTGCTTTCAAAATTCCTCGGTATCTGCCCGTTTTTGGGCGTTTCCAAAAAGACCGATACTGCACTTTCAATGAGCATTGCCGTAACGCTTGTAATGGTGGTTTCCACCGCCGTTACCTGGCCTATTTACCACTTTATACTTTCGCCTGATTACACCTACCTTGAAACAATAGTGTTTATTTTAGTTATTGCGGCGATAGTTCAGTTTATCGAGATAGTCTTAAAGCGATACATAAAGCCCATATACAACGCGCTCGGCATTTATTTGCCCCTTATAACCACAAACTGCGCGGTTTTGGGTATTACAATGCTCAACATTACAAATGAGCTCGGCTTTGTGCAGTCGCTTGTGAACGCGCTCGGCGCGGGGCTCGGCTTTATGCTTGCGATGCTGTTGTTTTCGGGCGTGCGCGAAAGGCTTGAAACCGCCGATATTCCCGAATTTTTAAAGGGTCTGCCCATAACGCTTGTTGCGGCGGCGCTTGTGTCGCTTTCCTTTTTAGGCTTTGCCGGAATAGGGGGTTAAAAAAATGGAAATACTTTTACCCGTTATAATTGTCGGCATAATAGGTCTTATTGCGGGGGTGGGGCTCTCCCTCGCCTCAAAGTTTATGGCTGTGCCCGTGGATGAAAAGCAGGAGAAAATACGCGAGGCTCTGCCCGGGGCTAACTGCGGCGCATGCGGCTTTTCGGGGTGCGACGGCTACGCCGCGGCGGTAGCCGCAGGAGAGGCCGCACCCGATAAATGCGCGCCGGGTGGCGCTGCTGCCGCCGCGGCATTAGCTGAAATATTGGGCGTTGAAATTGTAAACGAACCGAAAATCGCCTTTATAGCCTGCAAGGGCACGCGCGAAAACACAAGGCTTAAATATGCCTACAGCGGTATGCAAAGCTGTGCCGCGGCTGCGGCTCTTCAATCAGGCCCGCTTGAATGCTCTTTCGGCTGTCTCGGCTTCGGCGATTGCGCCGCGGTATGTCCCTTTGGGGCTATAACCCTTGAAAACGGCAGACCTGCCGTTTGCGGCGATATTTGCGTGGGGTGCGGCAAATGCGTTTCGGTATGTCCGAAATCGCTTATATCGGTACTTCCGAAATCGGCTGAAATAAGGGTTGCCTGCTCAAACAAGGAAAAGGGCGCGCCCGTGGTTAAAAACTGCTCGGTTTCCTGCATAGCCTGCAAAATGTGCGAAAAGGCGTGTGAAAACGGCGCTGTAAAGGTTATTGATAATCTTGCGGTTATAGACCGCACCCTCTGCACAGGCTGCGGCAAATGCAAAGCCGCCTGTAAACGCGGAGTTATTATATAAATCAATTTTAATTCGGTAGGTAATAAAGAATGGGAATGAAAAAATGGCAGACGGCGGAGCTTGATAAAGCTCTCGCAAAGGAGCTTGCCGAGGAATGCGGGGTTGACCCCATAGTTGCACTTATAGCATCCTCGCGCGGGTACGCCGACCCTGCGGATTTAGAAGAATTTTTAGCGGATGAGCCCTGCTTTTCCGACCCGTTTTTGCTTGCCGATATTGAAAAAGCCGCCGATATTTTAAACGGCGCGGCGGAAAGCGGCGTGAAAATTGCCGTTTTCGGCGATTACGACTGCGACGGCGTATGCTCTACCGCAATTATGTACACCTACCTTAAAAGCCGCGGGTGCGACTGCGTTTGCTACATTCCCGACCGTATGGAAGAGGGCTACGGGATGAATATTCCCGCAGTGGAAAAATTAGCGGCAGACGGCGTGGGGCTTATTATAACCGTTGATAACGGAATTGCCTGCATAAAAGAAATTGAAAGAGCCAAGGAGCTCGGTATGGCGGTAATAGTTACCGACCACCATTTGCCGGGTGAGGTATTGCCCGCCGCCGACGCGGTGGTAGACCCGCACAGGGCGGACTGCCCCTCGGACTTTAAGGAGATATGCGGCGCAGAGGTTGCCTTTAAGCTTATTTGCGTGGCAGAGGGCAAAGAACCCGAAGAATTGATATACGAATATGCGGATATTTTAAGCGCGGCGGTCACTGCCGACGTTATGCCCCTTAAATTTGAAAACCGCAGCATTGTAAAGTTAGGAACGGAAAAGCTGAAAAACGCGCCCTCAAAGGGGCTTTCGGCGGTAATGAGCGTGGCGGGGCTTGACAGAAACGATATGAACGCAACCCGCATAGCCTTCGGCATTGCCCCCAGAATAAACGCCGCAGGCAGGCTCGGCAGTGCGGATATTGCCTTTAAGTTGCTCACAACCGACAGTATGACCGAGGCGCTGGAGCTTGCAAACCAAATAGACGCGCTGAACGCAGAACGCCGCGGAACAGAAAAAAGTATTTTTGAAAAAGCGGCAGAAATAATAGAAAAAGAGGGGCTTTCCCACCGCCGCGTTATAGTGGTAAGCGGGGAGAACTGGCATCCGGGCGTTGTGGGAATAGTAGCGGCGCGAATTACCGAGCGCTACGGCAAACCGTCGGTTGTAATTTCCGAAAACGGCGAAATGTCCTCGGGCTCTGCCCGCAGTATTGAGGACTTTTCAATCTTTGAGGCTATAAGCTATGCCGCCGATTTACTTACAAAGTACGGCGGACATAAGCAAGCCGCGGGCTTAAGCCTTAAAACGGAAAATATAAGCGCCTTCAGGGAGAAAATTAACGAATACGCCGAAAGTCTTGATTTTGTATGCCCTGTTTTAAGGCTTGATTGCAGATTAAAGCCCTCGGCGCTCACACTCGATCTCTCCGAAGCAATAAAGCAGTTAGAGCCGTTCGGCACGGGCAACCCGACGCCTGTTTTCGGGCTTTTCGGCGTTACTCTTGCAAGAATTACGCCTATCGGCGGCGGGAAACACCTGCGCCTTATTTTTTCAAAGGACGCAAATTCCTTTCAGGCGCTGCTTTTCGGCGTAACGCCCGAGCGCTTTTGCTTTAAAGAGAGCGATATTTTAGATGCGGCGGTTACGGTTGAAACCAATTTTTACGCGGGGGAATATAATTTATCGGTTCAGATAAAGGCGCTTAGAATGAGCGGAACGGATGATGAAAAGCTTTTCAGGGAAATGGATAATTTAGAGCTTTTCTTATCGGGCAAGGATTTTGATGTAAATGAGGTCTTCCCCACGCGGCAGGAGACCGGAACGGTTTACAGAGCGATAGCGGCAACACCTACAAGTGCGGAGCGTATAAAATATCTGCTGCTTTCAAACCCCGGTTATGCCAAAACAGAGATATCGTTAACGGTGCTGTCAGAATTGGGGCTTATTAAAAAGGGTACGGACGGCGTTTTAAGAACAACAGGCGCAAAAAGCGAGCTTCGCAATTCGCCTACATACAAAAAGCTATCGGAAAGGGGAACGAAAAAATGACCGTGGCACAGCAGAGGGATTACGATAAGCTATATAAACAAATGCAGGATTTCGGCGGAAAATACGATTATAAGCTTATAAAAAAAGCGTTTGAATACTGTGTTTTAAAGCACGACGGTCAAAAGCGCTGGACAAATGAGGATTACTATATTCACCCGTTTAACGTGGCGCTTATAATCGTCTCCCTCGGAATGGACAGCGAATCTATAGCCGCAGCGCTTTTGCACGACGTGGTGGAAGACACCGACGCAACGGTAGAGGATATAAAGCGCGAGTTCGGCGACGAGGTGGCGCTGCTGGTTGACGGCGTTACCAAAATAGGCAGACTGAATTTTACCACCAAAGAGCAGCAGCAGGCGGAGAGCCTCAGAAAAATGCTCATTGCAATGGGTCAGGATATTCGTGTAATAATTATAAAGCTTGCCGACCGACTGCACAATATGCGCACAATTGACGCAATGCCCGCGCAAAAGCAGAGGGATAAATCGGTAGAAACACTGGAAATTTACGCTCCGATAGCGCACAGGCTCGGTATCAGACCCGTTAAAGAGGAGCTCGAAGACCTTGCAATAAAGCACCTTGACCCCGTTGCCTACAAGGAAATAGAAAATCTGCTGATGCTGAGAAAGCAGCACCGCGAGCAGATTTTGGAGGAAATAAAGCAGCGCATTGAAAAGCGCCTTCATGAAGAAATGCCGGGCGTGGAAATGGCGTTTCAGGGCAGAATAAAATCAATATACGGCATATACCGCAAAATGTACGTTCAGGGCAAGGACTTTGACGAGATTTATGATATTTACGCCATAAGAATAATAACCGACACCGTGGCGGACTGCTACAACATTCTCGGTATTATGCACGATATGTTCCGCCCGATACCCAACAGGTTTAAGGACTATATTTCCACACCTAAGCCCAATATGTACCAGTCGCTCCACACCACGGTTATAAGCCGCGCGGGAATACCTTTTGAAATTCAAATTCGCACCTTTGAAATGCACCACACAGCCGAGTTCGGTATAGCGGCGCACTGGAAGTA
>CAKSQS010000041.1 GCA_934486705.1 uncultured Eubacteriales bacterium | reverse complement strand
TTGGTAAAGGCTGCCGTAAAGGCTCTCGAAAAGTAATTTTTTTCGCCCGGGGTTTGCTCTCTGGGCGAATTTTTAATATTATGAAGGCTTGACTTGACGGTAAGTGTTTTAATACCCCTCAGTCAATTTAGACGTTAGATGTTAGACGGTAGACGTTAGACGAATACCCCTCAGTCAGCCATACGGCTGACAGCTCCCCTCTATCTGCTAACGCAAAAGAAGGGAGCCGATTTGCCTCCCCTGTGTAAGGGGAGGTGGCATGCGCAAGCTATGGCGGAGGGGTTGTATAAAAATCACAAACCCGAAATTTGCGAATATCGGCGGCTGTTTCATTATATAACAGTCGGCAGTTTAATTAAATATTATGAAAGGGTGCTGTGCCGAGTGGATGGCTTTAAAAAAATTACAAGCAGAGAAAATCCACTTATCAAGCTTGTTTCCTCGCTCCAGAAAAGTGCGGCTGCAAGGCGCGAAAACGGTCTTTTCGTGCTTGAGGGGCTGCGGCTGTGTACGGACGCGTGCGATAACGGAATCAGGTTTGATAAGTTGATCGTCTCTTTTTCGGCGGCGGAAAGGCACGCCGAAAAAATTGCGGAATTTGCAAAAAACGCGGAAGACTGTACAGCCGTTCCCGACGCGCTTTTTAAGAAGATAAGCGATACCGAAAACCCGCAGGGAATAACGGCGCTTTGCAAAATTCCGAAAACGGAGAGCGCTGATATTAAAAAGGACGGTAAATACGTCGCTTTGGAAAATATAAACGACCCCGCAAATTTAGGCGCGGTATCCCGCACGGCGGAAGCACTGGGGGCTGACGGGCTTATACTGTCAGCGGGCAGCTGCGACCCGTATTCGCCGAAAGCGCTGCGCGCCTCAATGGGAACGCTTTTGCGTATGCCGATTTTTGAGTTCGGCAATTTTCCTGCGGAAATGAAAAGCTGCGGGCTGAAATTTTACGCCTGCGTGCCGTCATCATTGGCTGAAAGCATTTCAAATGTAAAATTCTTTCCCGGCTGCGCCGTAATGATAGGCAACGAGGCAAACGGGCTTACCGAAGAAACAAAAGCGGCGGCTTATAAAAAAATTACCATACCTATGCGCGGCAGGGCCGAATCGCTCAACGCGGCGGCTGCGGCGGCAATAGCTGTTTGGGAAATGATGAAATGATTGAATACCTTATCTGGCTGCAAACAGCCCTCGGTGCGGGAAATCCGCGCGGTACGCGGGCGCTCGATAAAATAGGCAGCGCCGAGCAAATTTACAAAATGAACGATACCGAGCGCAGGCAAAGCGGTATTTTCACGCAAAAGGACCTTGAAAGACTTAGCCTTACGAAATTGGGCGAGGCAAAGGCGATAGAAAAGGAATGCCGCCGCCATGGGATAACCCTGCTTGCCTACGGGGATAATAAATACCCCGAAAAGCTGAGGGTGATAGCCGCGCCGCCCGTTTTGCTTTATTTAAAGGGCAAGCTGCCGAAGTTGGATGAAACTCCCGCAATTTGCATTGTAGGACCGCGAAAATCAAGCGAGTTCGGGCAGAAAGCAGCGTACTCGTTAGGTTACCGTTTAGCCTCTGCCGGAATGACGGTGGTAAGCGGCGGAGCGCGCGGCAGTGATTTTTACGCCCACAGCGGCGCTTTAAAGGCAGAGGGAAAAACCGTGCTTGTTATGGGTTGCGGAATAGAATCGGACTACCTGCCCGAAAATGCCGCGCTAAGGCGCGCCGTGGCTGAAAACGGCTGCCTTGTAAGCGAATACCCGCCCTTTGAGGGCGCTTCAAAATACACTTTCCCCGTAAGAAACAGGCTTATGTCCGCTTTGGCGGACGCGGTTATTGTAACCGAGGCGGGTGTGCGCAGCGGCGCGCTTAATACTGCTAACCACGCGCTGAACCAGGGCAAGGAAATTTTTGTAATACCCGGCTCGCCTGCGGATGAAAGCTACGCGGGCTCAAACGCATTACTTAGGGACGGCGCACGGCCGCTGCTTGATATAAGCGATATTTTAAATGAATATCTGCCGCGCTACCCCGATAAAATTGATATTGAGAAAGCAATTAAAAAGCGGGCAAAACCCGAAACCGAACCCGAAAAACCGAAAGTTCACAAAAAATTATCAATTGAAACCCTTTCAAACGAGGCGAAAATAGTATATAATCAATTGGATAAGCCTATATTCTATCCCGATGAGATAAGGAATACTTCTTTAGCGCCCGGCGATATTTTAGCGGCGCTTACCGAGCTTGAAATAGAAGGGCTTATACGCTCCCTGCCCGGCGGCAGGTACGAGCTTATCAACAACTGAAGACGGAGGAAAGAAATGTCTAAGCTTATAATAGTTGAGTCCCCCACAAAGGTGAAAAGCATAAAAAAATATTTAGGCGGCGGCTATGAGGTAATGGCTTCAATGGGCCATGTGCGCGATCTGCCCAAGTCAAAGTTAGGCGTTGATACCGAGCACGATTTTAAACCGCAATATATAAATATGTCGGACAAGAAGGACTTAATAAAGCAGCTTAAAACGGCGGCGGCAAACAGCGACGGCGTGCTGCTCGCAACCGACCCCGACAGAGAGGGAGAAGCAATATCCTGGCATTTGGCATATTTGCTGGCGCTCGATTTAAACGAGCCTAACCGCGTAGCCTTTAACGAAATTACCGAAAGCGGCGTAAAGGCGGGCATTGCCGCACCGCATAAAATAGATTTAAACCTTGTTGACGCGCAGCAGGCAAGGCGCGTGCTTGACAGAATTGTGGGCTATAAGCTAAGCCCGTTTTTATGGAAAAAGGTCAAGGGCGGGCTTTCCGCAGGCCGTGTGCAGACGGTGGCTTTAAGGCTTATTGTAGAGCGCGAAAGAGAAATTGAAAAGTTTAATTCCGAGGAATACTGGAGCGTAGACGCAAAGCTGCTTGCCGGCACAAAAAGCTTTAAGGCGGCTCTTTACGGCTTTGCCGACGGCAAGAAAATAGATGTGATTCCGAACGCGGAAGAGGCTGACAAAATAGTATCGGCACTTAGCGGTGCGGAATACATTGTTTCGGCGCTTAAAAAGGGCACGCGCAAAAAGCAGCCCGCGCCACCATTTATAACCTCTACCCTTCAGCAGGAGGCTTCGCGCAAATTGGGCTTTACGGGTCAGCGCACAATGCGCATTGCGCAGCAGCTTTACGAGGGCGTTGACGTTCCGGGAGCGGGCACTACGGGTCTTATAACCTATATGCGTACTGATTCGCTGCGTATTTCCGAAGAGGCGCGCGCGGCGGCTTATAAGTATATTACAGGGCGCTACGGCAAGGAATATTTGCCCGAAAAGCCGCGTTATTTCAAAACAAAGAGCGGCGCGCAGGACGCGCACGAGGCAATCCGCCCCACGTCGGTCAGCTTTACGCCCGAGTCTGTAAAGGAATCACTTACCGCCGAGCAGTATAAGCTTTACAAGCTTATTTGGGAGCGGTTTATCGCCTCGCTCATGGAGGTTTGCGTGCAGAACACCGTAAACGCCGATATTACCGCGGGCGACTATTTATTCAAGGCAAGCGGGTATTCGGTTAAGTTTGACGGCTTTACCGTGCTTTACGAGGAGGGCAAGGATGAAGACAGCGCCGAGGGCGGCGCACTGCCCGAAATGAAAACGGGCGATAAGCTGAAATTAAAGGAACTGACGCCTAATCAGCACTTCACACAGCCCCCCGCAAGATACACCGAGCCGACCCTAATAAAGGCGCTTGACGAAAACGGCATAGGCAGACCTTCAACCTATGCGCCGATAATTTCCAATATATTGGGGCGCGACTATATTGAGCGCGAGAAAAAGAGCCTAAAGCCTACAAATCTCGGTATGGTGGTTTCCGACCTTATGGTGGAATATTTCGATAAGATAGTGGACGTTAAGTTTACCGCGGGGCTTGAAAAGCAGCTTGACGAAATAGGCGCGGGCAAGCGCGGCTGGGTTGATACGATAAAGGATTTTTATAAGGATTTTGATAAGCTTTATAAAAAAGCCGAGGACTCGCTTGAGGGTAAGCGCGTAAAAGTGCCCGACGAGGAAACCGATGTAATATGCGATAAATGCGGCAGAAAAATGGTGGTAAAATCGGGCAGATTCGGCAAGTTCCTTGCCTGCCCCGGCTACCCCGAGTGCAAAAACACAAAGCCCATGCCAGAGGACGAGGTTAAGCAGCCCTGCCCGAAATGCGGCGGCAAACTGGTTAAAAAGACCTCTAAAAAGGGCAAAAAATTCTACGGCTGCTCAAATTACCCCGATTGCGATTTCGCAGCCCCCGGCATACCCACGGGCGAAAAATGCCCCGAGTGCGGCAGCTTTATTATAAGCGGCGTTCGCGGCAGAAAATACTGTATGAACTCGGAGTGCCCCACAAGGCAAAAGAAAGCAGATAAAAAGACGGATGAATAAACTGACTGTAATAGGCGGTGGGCTTGCAGGGTGCGAGGCGGCCTATGCCGCGGCAAACCGCGGCATAGAGGTAGAGCTGCTTGAAATGAAGCCCGCCAAAAGGACCGCGGCGCATAAAAGCGATTATCTTGCAGAGCTTGTCTGCTCAAATTCGCTGAAAGCCGCGCGTGTAGACTCGGCAGCGGGGCTTTTAAAGGAAGAAATGCGCCGCCTTGGCTCTGTTTGCCTTGCGGCGGCGGATAAATCGGCAGTGGCGGCAGGCGGCGCGCTTGCGGTTGACCGCGATATTTTTTCAAAGCTTATAACCGAGAAAATAAAAAGCCACCCGAATATAACCGTAACCGAAAGGCTTGCTACCGAAATACCGCAAAGCGGCGTTACGGTAATAGCGACAGGACCATTGACGGACGATAAACTGGCGGAAAAGTTAGCACTGCTTTGCGAGGGCGGCAATTTAAGCTTTTACGACGCCGCCGCGCCTATTGTAACGGCAGAAAGCGTGGATATGAGCAAGGCGTTTTTCGCCTCGCGCTATGATAAGGGCGGCGACGATTACATAAACTGCCCCATGAACAAGGAGGAATACACCGCCTTTTACCGCGAGCTGATAAGCGCGGAATCCGCTCCCCTGCACGGCTTTGATAAAGCGCCCAATGTGTACGAGGGCTGTATGCCCATAGAGGTGCTGGCAAAGCGGGGCGAGGATTCTATAAGATTCGGGCCTTTAAAGCCCGTGGGTCTTCGCGACCCGAGAACGGGTCACCGCCCGTGGGCGGCGGTTCAGCTGCGGCGGGAAAACGCGGCGGCTACCCTTTTTAATATAGTCGGCTTTCAAACCAACCTTAAATTTTCGGAGCAAAAAAGGGTATTTTCAATGATACCGGGGCTTGAAAACGCCGAATTTATGCGCTACGGAGTTATGCACCGCAACACCTTTATAAATTCGCCGAAAATGCTAAACCGCAATTTATCGCTTAAAGCGGATAAAAATATTTTTATTGCGGGGCAGCTTTCGGGCGTTGAGGGATATATGGAATCGGCGGCAAGCGGCATAATTGCGGGAATAAACGCGGCGGCTGAAATAACTGGCGAAAAGCCGCTTGTTTTACCCGAAACCACCATGACAGGCGCGTTGCTTGCATATATTACAAACCCGCTTACGGATAATTTTCAGCCCATGGGGGCGAATTTCGGAATAATTCCGCCGCTTGAAACCCATATAAGGGACAAGCGCGAACGCTACGCGGCTTTGGCTGCGCGGGCGCTTACAGCACTGGCGGATAATATAAAAACGGAGGAAATTTGAAAATGCGTATTGCAGTTGACGCTTTCGGCGGCGATAACGCGCCGCTTGAAATAATAAAGGGCGCGGCGCTTGCCGCACGGGAATATTCGGTGGATATTACCCTTACGGGCAGTAAAAAAACCATAAGGGAAATAATAGCCCGCGAGGGTCTTGAGTTTTCGGGCGACCTTAAAATAATCGATACCAACGACGTAATTTCAATGCACGACGAGCCCACTTCGCTTGTGAAAACCCATAAGGAAAGCTCGATGGCAAAAGCGTTTTACGAATTGGCAGAGGGCAGAGCCGACGCCTTTGTTTCCGCAGGCTCAACGGGTGCCGTGGTAGTGGGCGGCACGCTTATAGTAAAGCGCATTAAGGGCATAAAGCGCCCCGCGCTTGCAGGGCTTATTCCCGCCCCCGGCGGTACATATATGCTTATGGATATGGGCGCAAACGCCGATTGCCGCCCCGAAATGCTCTGCCAGTTCGGAATTATGGCAAGCGTTTATATGGAAAACGTGGCGGGTATAGCTAACCCGAAAATAGGGCTTTTGAATATCGGCACGGAGGATACAAAGGGCGGCGAGTTGCAAAAGGCGGCATATAAGCTTATGAAAGAGACGCCGATAAACTTTGTGGGCAATATAGAGTCGCGCGAGATGCCCAAGGGCGTGTGCGACGCGGTAATAACCGACGGCTTTACGGGAAATATTGCTTTAAAGCTTATAGAGGGCACTGTTTCCACCCTTTTCGGGCTTATAAAGCAGGTGTTTTACAAAAGCCTTAAAAATAAGCTTGCGGCGCTTACCGTAAAGGGAGATTTAGGCTCGCTTAAAAGTATGATGGACAGCTCCGAGGTGGGCGGCGCGCCGCTTATGGGCGTTCGCGGCACGGTTATAAAGGCGCACGGCAATTCGGACGCAAAGGCTGTAAAGAACGCAATAGGTCAGGCAGTTAAATTTACCGAGACCGACGTGGTAGGTAAAATTTCCGCCTCAATTTCGGAAAAAACGGAGGATGAATGATGAAAGATATTATTTTGAAAAATTACCCGCATATGATTCACGGTGCGGATTACAACCCCGACCAGTGGCAGGACAGACCCGATATACTTAAAGAGGATATGCGGCTTATGAAGCTTGCGGGCTGCAACGAGATGTCGGTGGACATTTTTGCATGGAGTCGCCTTGAGCCGCAAGAGGGCGTATTCGATTTCAGCTTTCTCGATAAAGCAATGGACGATATATATGCAGCGGGCGGCAGAGTTATACTGGCAACGCCGAGCGGCGCAAGACCCGCGTGGCTTTCGCAAAAATACCCCGAGGTTCTGCGCGTGGGCACTGACAGAATAAGGAACGAATTCGGTGAAAGGCATAACCACTGCTATACCTCCCCGATATACCGCGAAAAGGTGCGTATAATAAACGAAAAATTAGCCGAGCGTTACGCGAACCACCCCGCGCTTATAGCGTGGCATATTTCAAACGAATACGGCGGCGAGTGCCACTGCCCGCTGTGCCGCGCGGCTTTCAGAGAATGGCTGAAACTCAAATACGGCACGCTTGATAATTTAAACCACGAGTGGTGGACCGCCTTTTGGTCGCACACCTTTACCGATTGGGAGCAGATAATTTCGCCGGGTCCTTTGGGAGACAGCGACCTGCTCGGTCTGACGCTTGATTGGAAACGCTTTGTTACCGATCAGACAGCCGATTTTATGAGCGCCGAGATAGCCGCGGTTCGTAAATTTACACCGAACATACCCGTAACCGCAAACCTTATGGGCTTTTATAACGGACTTGATTACAGAAGATTATCGAAAAAAATAGATTTTGTTTCGTGGGACGGATATCCGAAATGGCGCGGGAATGATAAAAGCGATATTTCCGTGGCAATAAACGCGTCTATGACGCACGACCTTATGCGCTCTTTAAAAAAGCGCCCGTTTTTCCTTATGGAAAGCACGCCGAGCCTTGTAAACTGGCATGAATACAATAAGCTTAAACGCCCGGGAATGAACGAGCTTTCTTCGCTCCAAGCGGTAGCGCACGGAGCTGATTCGGTGCAGTATTTCCAGTGGCGTAAAAGCCGCGGTTCATCCGAAAAATTCCACGGCGCGGTTGTAGACCATGTGGGAACGGAAAATACGCGGGTATTTAAAGAGGTTGCCGCGCTCGGCAGCAGATTAAAGGGGCTTGATTTTATTGTGGGCACTATGCCCGACGCTAAAGCCGCCCTGCTGTACGACTGGGATGACCGTTGGGCGCTTGATAATTCACAGGGCTTTGCAAGGTATGACAAGAAAATCATACCCACACTTCAATCATATTACAGCGCACTTTGGAAACGCGGTATAGATACGGATATTATAGGCGCGGAGGATTGCTTTGACGGCTATCGCCTTATTATAGCCCCTATGAGATATTCCGTTTCTGCGGCGTTGGGCGAAAAGCTCAAAAAGTTTGTTGAAAAGGGCGGAACGCTTTTATTTACTTATATTTCCGCAATGGTTAACGAAAACGACCTGTGCTATCTCGGCGGTTTTCCGGGCGCGGGGCTCAGCGAGGTTTTCGGAATTTGGAACGAGGAAATCGACACACTTTACCCCGGGGAGAAAAACTCGGTAAAGCTCGGAGACGAAGAGTTTACCGCAACAGATTACTGCGAGCTTATTCATACAAACACAGCGGAAGCCTTAGCTGTATATTCGCAGGATTTTTACAGCGGTATGCCCGCGCTTACGGTGAATAAATACGGTAAGGGCAGGGCTTACTATCAGGCTTTCAGAGACGAGGGAGAGTTTACCGACCGCTTTGTATCGGAGCTGCTTAAGGAATGCGAAATCGGCAGTGTGTTTGACGGAGAGCTGCCCGAGGGCGTTACGGCGCACGCCAGAACGGACGGCGACAGCACCTATGCGTTTATTCAGAATTTTACATACAGCGAAAAAACGCTTGAAACAAAAACCGAATGGCTGAATGCGGAAAGCGGAGAAAAAATAAACGGAAGCATATTACTTAAACCGCTGCAAACTTTAATTTTAAAACATTAAAAAAGGAAAAACAAAAATGGAAGGCTTAGAAGAAAAATTAGGCTACAAATTTAAAAATATTGACCTTCTTAAAAACGCGCTTACCCATTCCTCATACGCAAACGAGGTGCGCGACGGCTTTTCTTCAAACGAAAGGCTGGAATTTTTGGGGGATTCGGTGCTTTCTATTATAGTATCGGATTATATTTACAGGCACTACCGCTCCCTGCCCGAGGGCGAGCTTACAAAGCTGCGGGCTTCGCTTGTGTGCGAAAAATCGCTCTGCGCCTTTTCAAGGGAATTGGAACTCGGGAAATACCTTATGCTCGGCAAGGGCGAGGATAAGGGCGGCGGCAGAGAGCGCGACTCTATTTTAGCCGACGCGTTTGAGGCGGTGCTTGCCGCAATTTATCTTGACGGCGGAATGGAGCCTGCAAAGCGCCACGTTATGAACTTTGTTTTAAGGGAATTAAAACACACCGATGACGAGGTTTTCAAGGACTACAAGACCGCCCTGCAGGAGATAATTCAGCGCAACCCCGAGGAAAGCGTTAATTATGTTCTTACGGGCACAAGCGGCCCTGATCACGATAAAAGCTTTAAGGTTGAGGTGCGCCTTAATTCCAACGTTATAGGCACGGGCACAGGCAAAAACAAAAAGCAAGCCGAGCAAATGGCGGCAAAAGAGGCACTTAGGCTTATGGGTGCCGAAATATGAGCCGCAAGCACTCAAATATATCAATTTTCGTGCCGCACATAGGCTGCCCGAATAAATGCAGCTTTTGCAACCAGCGCTATATAACGGGCGCTTGCAAAGGCCCGGGGGCGGACGACGTGGGCGCGGCGGTAGCGGCGGCGCAAAGCAGTAAAAGCTACGACCCCGCCACCACCGAAATTGCCTTTTTCGGCGGCAGCTTTACCGCAATTAACCGCAACTATATGACCGACCTTTTAGAGGCGGCGGCGGTTTTTGTGCGCGAGGGGTTGGTGCGGGGAATCAGAATTTCCACCCGCCCCGACGCAATAGACGAGGAAATACTGGGCATTTTAAAGGGCTACGGTGTGACGTCCATTGAACTCGGCGCGCAGAGTATGAACGACCGCGTGCTTAAAATGAATAACCGCGGCCACACGGTAAAGGATGTTGAAAACGCTTCTGCCCTTATAAAGCGGCACGGCTTTGAATTGGGGCTGCAAATGATGACGGGGCTTTACGGCGACAGCGATTCATCTGCAATTCATACCGCCGAAAAGCTTATTGCCCTGCGCCCCGATACAGTAAGAATTTACCCGACCATAGTATTAAAGGATACCGATTTAGCAGCGCTTTACGCCGATAATATTTACAAGCCGCAAACGCTCGATAAAGCGGTTAAATTAGCATCCGAGCTTTACACTATGTTTGAAGAAAACGGTGTTAGGGTAATAAGGCTCGGGCTGCACTCAATTGAGGAAAAGGCGTATATAGCAGGGCCGTGGCACCCTGCGTTCAGCGAGCTTTGCCAATCGCAAATAATGCTGACGGGCGCACTTAAAAGCCTTAGCGATAAAGGAAATTATATAATTTACGTAGCCCCCGGGTGCGTTTCCAAAATGACGGGGCAGAAAAGAAAAAACCTTGTTTTCCTTGCGGGAAAAGGTTATAACTGCCGCGTGAGGGAGGATAAAGCCCTTACGGGGCTTGATTTCAGAACAGAAAGAGAAGTGTGACAAAAATGCTGTTAAGCTCCATTCAGATACAGGGCTTTAAATCCTTTGCCGATAAAACGGTGCTGAAATTCGGCAAGGGCATAACCGCGGTTGTAGGCCCTAACGGCAGCGGCAAGAGCAATATATCCGACGCGGTGCGCTGGGTGCTCGGCGAGCAGTCTACCAAAAGTCTGCGCGGGCAGTCTATGGAGGACGTAATTTTCGGCGGCACGGAAACCCGCCGCCCGCACGGCTACTGCGAAGTCACGCTTAATATAGATAATTCGGACAGAACCCTTAATTTCGATAACGATACCGTTGCCGTTACCCGCCGTTATTACCGCTCGCACGAGAGCGAGTACGCCATAAACGGTGTTTCGGTGCGCCTTAAGGACATTCACGAGCTGTTTATGGATACAGGGCTCGGGCGCGACGGCTACTCTATGATAGGTCAAGGCAGAATTGATAATATAATCAGCTCAAAATCGGATGAACGCCGCGATATTTTTGAAGAGGCGGCGGGAATTTCAAAGTACCGCTACAGAAAGTTGGAGGCGGAAAGAAAGCTTACCGCCGCAGAGGATAACCTTTTAAGACTGCACGATATTTCAGACGAGCTTGAGGCGCGCGTAGGTCCGCTTAAGGAGCAAAGCGCAAAGGCACAGAAATTTTTGGAGCTTTCCGACCGCAAAAAGGAGCTTGAAATAGGACTTTGGATTCACACACTCGATAATTCAAAGGAAACCTTGCGCGCGCAGGAAAGCAAAATTGCCGCCGCGCAGCTTGCCTACCGCGAAATTGATGAGGAATTGAGCAGCTTTGACCGCCGCTCAGAAGAAAACACGGCGTATTTCGCCCGCCTTACCTCGGATATTGAGGGGGAGCGGCTTAATATTTCGCGCCTGAATGAGGAAATTCTCAAAAACGACGGCGCAATAACGGTTATTAAAAACGATATGGAGCACAACCGTCAATCCTTTGAGCGCTTGCAGGCGGAGGCGGAGCAATTAGGCGTTTCGGATGCGGCAGCGGCAGAGGAAATTGAAAAAAGACAAGCCGCGGCGGATGAGAAAAAAGTGCAAAAGGCGGAAACCGAGCGGAAACTTGCAGAGCTTGAAAAGCACCTTTCCGACCTGCTTACAAGCAGTGAGAATATATCCCGCAAAATAGAAAACGAGGTTAAGCGCCTGAATGCCTTAACGGCGGAAAGTGCCGATAAACGCGTGGAAATGGTAACGGCGGAAAGCGCCGCCGAGGAGACTGTTTCCCGCCGCGAAAACGCGGGGCAGCAGATAGCGGAATACACAGAACAGCTTGATAAGCTGACAGAGGAATTTAACGAGACCCAAAAGCTAATACAAAATATTGAGGAAGAAATCATAAGCCGCCAAAACGCAGTAAAGGGATATGAATTGCGGCTGACATCCAAAAAAGATGCCGCCGAGAAAATAAAGGCGGAGCTTGAAGAAAAGCGGCTTGACGCAGAAGAAAAGCGCCGTAGGGCGAAAATTCTGCGCGACCTTGAAAACAGTATGGAGGGTTTCAGCCACTCTGTAAAGGAAATTGTAAAGCAGGCGGAAACGGGCACTTTGCGCGGCATTTGCGGCCCTGTTTCAAAGCTTATAAGCGTTGAAAAGCAGTACGGCGTAGCGGTGGAAACCGCGCTTGCCGCCGCTATACAAAACATAATAGTTGAAACCGAGGCGGACGCAAAGCGGGCTATAGGCTACCTTAAATCCACCAAGAGCGGCAGGGCTACGTTTTTGCCCGTAGCCACCATAAAATCGCGCGAATTTAAAGAGCACGGCTTTGAAGATATGGCGGGCTTTGTGGGCATTGCGAGCGACCTTGTGGAAACCGATAACAAATACCGCGAAATAATTAAATATCTGCTCGGCGCGGTTGTTGTGACCGAGGATATTGATTCTGCCGCGGCAATAGCCAAAAAATTCGGCTACCGCATAAAGGTTGTATCTCTTGACGGGCAAATTGTAAACCCCGGCGGCTCGCTTACGGGCGGCTCGCTTACCAAAAACGCGGGGCTTATTAACCGCGCGGCGGATATTAAATCCCTTGAAGACGCCGCCGAAAGCCTAAAGCAAAAAACAGCGGAGCTTGAAGAAAAATTGCAGGCGGCAGAAGAGTCGGCTGCGGCGGTAAACGCCGATATAACTGCGGTGCGCGCGGAGATTACCACCGCAAATGAGGATAAAATAAGGGCGCTTGCCGAGCTGCGCCGAATAGGCGACCTTAAAACCGCAACCGACGGCGCAATAAAGCAGCTGACCGCCGAAAAGGGCAGCTATGATGAAAAGCTTAAGCAGTTAAAAGAGACTGCGGCAGCGGCGGCAAGAGCTATTGCCGAGCTTGATAAGCAGAAAAACGAGGTTCAGGCAAGCGTAGCGGATATGACGGGCGGCAGGGATAACCTTAACGCCGACCGCGAGAGTTCCGCCGAAAAAATAACCGCCTTAAAGCTTAATATTATAGAAATGCAAAAGGATATTGAAGCGGCGGATAATTCGGTTGCGGCGCTTAAGGACTCGGTAAGCGGCAGGGCGCAAAGGCTTAAATCAATTGCCGCGGAAACAGAGCAGTTAAATGTAGCAAACAGCGCTTTGGAGCAGAAAATCCAGAACACCGAAAACGCTACCGCAGCCTTAAGGGAACAGATAAAGCAATCGGAAAGCAATATAAATGAAATGCTTGAAAAACGCGACCAAACCGAAAAGGCGGGCGTAGAGCTGCGCTCGGGCGAGCGCGAAAAAACCGCGCTGCGCGAGAAAACGGGCGGTGAGTTAGCCCGACTTACAGAGCGGCGCGAGGTAATGCTCAGAGAGTATGACGACGTTATAAAGCAGCTTTACGATGAATACCAACTTACCCGCAGCGAAGCCGAAAAGATAGGCGTTGCAATTGATAAGCCCGCCGAGGCTAAAAAGAGCCTTGCCGAAATAAAGGCTAAAATACGATCGCTCGGCAGCGTTAATGTTTCGGCAATTGAGGAATATAAGGAGGTAAGCGAGCGGTACGAGTTTATGTCGGCACAGATAAACGACGTGGAAACCACCCGTGCCGAGCTGCACAAGCTTATAAACCAGCTTACCCATCAAATGCAGGATATTTTCACCGAGGGCTTCGGCAGGATAAACGAAAACTTCCGCAAAACCTTTACCGAGCTTTTCGGCGGCGGCAGCGCAAGCCTTACCCTTTCCGACCCCGAAAACGTGCTTGAAAGCGGAATTGATATAAACGTTAAGCTGCCGGGTAAAAACGTGCCGAGTCTTGACGGACTTTCAGGCGGCGAAAAGGCGCTTATAGCCCTTTCAATATACTTTGCGATAATGCGCGTAAACGCGCCGCCGTTCTGTTTCTTAGACGAGGTGGACACCGCGCTTGACGACATAAACGTTGACCGCTTTGCCGATTATATGAAAAAATCGGGCTTTGCCACGCAGTTTATTTGCGTAACGCACCGCCGCGGCACTATGGAGGCGGCGGATATGCTTTACGGCGTTACAATGCAGGAAAAGGGCATAACAAAGCTTATTGAGCTGAACGTTGCGGAGCTTGAAAAAACGTTATTGCAGAACAAGGGCGCGTAAAATTTATTTCCGAAAGCAGGGTTAAAATGGGATTTTTCAGTAAAATTAAGCAGGGTCTTCAAAAAACGAGGGACTCAATTGCAAACGGCGTGAACAGCGTTATAAACAGCTTTACCAAAATTGATGAGGAGCTTTTTGAAGAGCTTGAAGAAACGCTTGTAATGTCCGATATAGGCGTAAACACGGCAGGCGAAATATGCGAAAAGCTGCGGCACAAAATAAAGGAAACGGGCGTTACCGACCCCAACGAAATTAAGGGTATGCTAAAGGAAATAATAGCCGAAATGTTAGGCGAAAACGAGGGGTTAAGGCTTGAAACCAAGCCCTCGGTAATACTGGTTATAGGCGTAAACGGCGTGGGCAAGACCACCTCAATAGGTAAGTTAGCGGCACAGCTTAAAAGGGACGGCAAAACCGTGGTGCTCGGCGCGGCGGATACCTTCCGCGCGGCGGCTATAGACCAATTGGGCATTTGGGCGGAGCGCGCGGGCGTTGCAATGGTGAAAAGCCTTGAGGGCACAGACCCCGCCTCGGTCGTGTTTGATACAATAGCCTCGGCTAAATCAAAGGGAGCGGACGTTATTATATGCGATACCGCGGGCAGGCTGCACAACAAGAAAAACCTTATGGATGAGCTTGCGAAAATTTACCGCGTTATAGGCAGAGAGCTGCCCGATTCATCGGTTGAAACATTACTTGTGCTTGATGCTGCAACGGGGCAAAACGCCGTTAATCAGGCGCGCGAGTTTTCAAACGTTGCAAATATTACGGGAATTATTTTAACAAAGCTTGACGGAACGGCAAAGGGCGGTATAATAGTAGCTATAAAGAATGAACTTGGCATACCGGTGAAATATGTCGGCGTGGGCGAGGGAATTGACGATTTGCAGCCCTTTGACGCAGCCGAATTTGCCGACGGAATTTTCGGGGAGTAAAAAATGAAAATATTTATTGCAACCAAAAACCACCATAAATTAGAAGAGCTTGAAAGAATTTTAAAGCCTATGGGCTTTGAGGTTCTCAGCGAAAACGACCTTGAAAGCCCGCTGCCCGAGGTTGAGGAAACAGGAAAAACCTACGAGGAAAACGCGCTTTTAAAGGCGCATTCGGGGCTAAAGGTGACGGGCATTACGACCGTTGCGGATGATTCGGGATTGAGCGTTGATATTTTAGACGGCGCGCCGGGGCTTTACTCTGCGCGGTATTCGGGCAGCGGCGCTACCTATTCTTCCAATAACGAAAAGCTTTTGGCAGCGCTGAAAGGCGTTCCGCGCGATAAGCGAATGGCAACCTTTGTTTCCGTTATTGCCTGCGTTTTCCCCGACGGCAGAAAATTCACCGTAAGGGGCGAGTGCAAAGGCTATGTGGCAGAGGAATGCCACGGCAGCGGCGGTTTCGGCTATGACCCGCTGTTTATATGCGATGCCGGCTGCTACGCCGAAATGACGGCGGAGGAAAAGGACAAGGTGAGCCACCGCGGAAACGCCCTGCGGCTTTTTAAGGAAGAGCTTAAAAAATATATTTGATTCGGAGAAGAAAAATGTTAAACAGCAGACAAAGAGCGCAATTACGCGGGCTTGCAAACAGCCTTGATACGATTTTTCAAATAGGAAAGGGCGGCGTTACCGAAAACACGGTAAAGCAGGTAGACGACGCGCTTGAAGCGCGCGAGCTTATAAAGCTGCGCGTGCTTGAAACAAGCCCCGTTTCCTCCCGCGAGGCGGCGGACGAAATTGCCGAAAAAACACACTCGGACGTGGTGCAGGTAATAGGCACACGCTTTGTGCTTTACAGGGAAAGCCGCGATAACAAGCAGATAAGGCTTGTAAAATAATGGGAATTACCGCAATTTTCGGCGGAACGTTTAACCCGCCGCATATAGGGCATTACGAAATGCTGCGTTCGCTTGAAAATAACACGGATATTGAAGAAATTATGCTGCTGCCCGACCGTATACCGCCGCATAAGGTGTGCGATTTTTTAGCGTCGGATTCAGACCGCATAAATATGTGCAAACTGCTTTCGGCGGATTTTAAAAAAGCCGCCCTTTGCCTTATAGAATTTGAGCGCGAGGGCAAAAGCTACTCTATTGATACAGTGCGGCTTTTAAAGCAAAAATACCCGCAAAAAAGCTTTGCGTTTGTGTGCGGCGGCGATATGCTTATCTCCTTTGATAAGTGGTATAAATATGAGGAGCTTTTGCGGGAAATACCCTTTATAGTATTTCGGCGCGAGGGGTGCGACGGTGAAGAATTTGACCGCCGCGCGGAGTATTTTATATCACTCGGGATGAATCTTACAGTACCGAAGGACAAAATACCCGCCGTTTCCTCAACGTTTATAAGGAACAACGCGGGAAAGGCAAAGGAATATTTGCCCAAGCCTATTTATGAGTATATTAAGGACGGGGGAATTTACCGTGTGTGAAAATAAAACCGATTACGAGGCTTTAAAGCTGATTTTAAAGCAGCGGCTTAACGAAAAGCGGTATTATCATTCGCTGTGCGTGGCGGACGAGGCAAAGCGCCTTGCGGAAAAATACGGCGGAAACGCCGAAAAGGCTTATCTTGCGGGGCTTTTGCACGATATAACCAAGAACGCCCCTGCATCCGAACACTTGAAAATATTCGCCGATTTTGGTATAATACCGAATGAAATAGAAAAAAGCGCCGAAAAGCTGTGGCACGCAATGTCGGGAGCGGCGTATGTTGAACATATTTTGGGAATAAAAGACCCCGAGATAATAGACGCGATACGCTACCACACCACGGCAAAGGCGAATATGTCGCTGCTTGCCAAAATTCTTTACCTTGCGGACTTTACGTCAGCCGACCGCGATTATGAGGATGTGGACGTAATACGCGAATATGTGGACGAATCGCTCCAAAAGGCGTTTGTTTACGCATTGCAGTATTCCATAAAGGATTTGGCAGAGCAGGCGCGCGCGGTGCATCTTGATACCGTGGCAGCATATAACGAGGCAGTATTGGGAGGAAAAAATGGAAGCATTTGAAATATTAAAAATCGCAGCGAACGCGCTGAACGAAAAAAAGGCAAAAGAGCTTGCCGCCGTTAAAATAGAAAAGCTTACCGTAATTGCGGAGTATTTTTTAATGTGCACCGCAACAAGCTCTACACACGTAAGGGCGCTTGCCGACGAGGTTGAAGAAAAGCTCGGCGAGGCGGGGGTTCAGCCCCACCACATAGAGGGCAAAACCACGGGCTGGATAGTGCTTGACTACGGCTCGGTTATAGTTCACGTTTTCAGCCGTGATCAGCGCGAATTTTACGCGCTTGATAAAATGTGGAGCGACGGAGAGCAGGTAGATTTAAGCGAATTGCTTACAGAGGTCGAGGGGGACTGAAAAATGGCAAATAGTTACGATTACACGCAAATTGAGAAAAAGTGGCAGGATATATGGGACGAAAAGCAGATTTTCGCCGCCAAGGACGATTATTCTCTGCCGAAATTTTACGGGTTGGTTGAGTTTCCGTATCCGTCGGGGCAGGGCTTACACGTAGGCCACCCACGCTCATACACAGCGCTTGATATTGTCTGCCGCAAAAAAAGGCTTCAGGGCTACAATGTGCTGTACCCCATGGGGTGGGACGCATTCGGCTTGCCCACCGAAAATTTCGCCATAAAGAACCATGTTCACCCGGCGGAGGTTACCAAAAAGAATATTGCCAACTTTAAAAGGCAGCTGAAATCATTAGGCTTTTCGTTTGACTGGAGCAGGGAAATAAACACCACCGACCCCGAGTACTATAAGTGGACGCAGTGGATTTTCTTACAGCTTTACAAAAAGGGGCTTGCTTATAAAAAGAAAATGTCGGTCAACTGGTGCACCTCCTGCAAGTGCGTGCTTGCAAACGAAGAGGTTGTAAACGGTCACTGCGAGCGCTGCGGCAGCGAGGTAATACACAAGGAAAAAAGCCAGTGGATGCTTAAAATTACCGATTACGCCGAAAAGCTGCTTGAGGGGCTTGACGATGTTGACTTTATTGACCGCGTAAAAACGCAGCAGCGCAACTGGATAGGCCGCTCCTACGGCACGCAGGTCAAATTCTCCACCAATATAGGAGATACGTTCGAGGTGTTCACCACCCGTGCCGATACGCTTTTCGGCGTTACCTACATGGTAATGTCGCCCGAGCACCCGCTTATAAATAAATGGGCGGATAAAATAACCAATATGGACGAGGTTACGGCGTACAGACAGGAAGCCGCCAAAAAGTCCGATTTTGAGCGCACCGAGCTTGCAAAGGATAAAACCGGCGTTAAAATTTCGGGCGTTACCGCAATAAACCCCGTAAACGGTAAGGAAGTGCCTATTTTCATTGCCGATTATGTGCTTATTTCCTACGGTACGGGCGCTATAATGGCAGTTCCCGCGCACGATACGCGCGACTGGGAGTTTGCAAAGAAGTTCGGCTTGCCGATAATTGAGGTTGTAGCGGGCGGTGAGGACGTGCAGAAAGCCCCCTACACCGAGTGCGCCACGGGCAAGCTTGTAAATTCGGGCTTTTTAGACGGTATGAGCGTGGAGGAAGCTAAAAAGGCTATACAGGCGTGGCTTACCGAGCGCAGCCTCGGCGAGCGCAAGACCAACTACAAGCTGCGCGACTGGGTATTCTCCCGCCAGCGCTACTGGGGCGAACCTATTCCGATAGTGCACTGCGATAAGTGCGGCTATGTGCCCGTGCCCGAGAGCGAGCTGCCGCTTGTGCTGCCGAATGTCGACTCCTACGAGCCGACCGATAACGGCGAATCGCCCTTGGCTAAAATGACCGATTGGGTAAACACCACCTGCCCGCATTGCGGCGGACCTGCTCACCGCGAGACCGACACAATGCCCCAGTGGGCGGGCTCTTCCTGGTATTTCCTGCGTTACTGCGACCCGCATAACGATAAAGCGTTAGCCTCGCCCGAGGCGCTTAAATACTGGATGCCCGTTGACTGGTACAACGGCGGTATGGAGCACACCACTCTGCACCTGCTTTACAGCCGTTTCTGGCATAAATTCCTTTACGATATAGGCGCAGTGCCCACACCCGAGCCGTATGCAAAGCGCACAAGCCACGGTATGATTTTGGGCGAAAACGGCGAGAAAATGTCGAAATCGCGCGGAAACGTTGTAAACCCGGATGAAATAGTGCGGGATTACGGCGCGGACACAATGCGCGTTTACGAAATGTTTATAGGCGATTTTGAAAAGGCAGCGCCCTGGAGTCAGTCCTCCATTAAGGGCAGCAAGCGTTTTCTTGATAAGGTCTGGGCACTTTCTGATAAATTGACCGAGGGCGACAGCTACCGCGCAGAGCTTGAATCGGCTTTCCACCGCACAATTAAAAAGGTGACCGAGGATATTGAGGGGCTTAAAATGAATACCGCTATTGCGGCGCTTATGTCACTGCTTAACGATATTCAGGGCACGGGCAGCATAAACAAGGCGGAGTTTAAAACATACCTTATTCTGCTTAACCCCTTTGCGCCGCATATGACCGAGGAGCTGTGGCAGCAAGCGGGCTTTGAGGGAATGTTAAACGGGGCTGAATGGCCGAAGTACGACGAAGCAAAGTGCGCCGACAGCACGGTTGAAATTGCCGTTCAGGTAAACGGCAAAATAAAGGCGCGCATAAACGTTGCGGCAGATATTTCCGCCCCAGACGCAATAGCCGCCGCAAAGGCGGACGGAGCGGTCGCAGCCGCAATTGACGGCAAGAATATTATAAAAGAGCTTTATGTACCGAAAAAGCTTGTTAATATTGTTGTGAAATAATCTGTTTAAAAATGGTTCGCGAAGTCTTTTAAGGTCTTGTAATATTTTTTGGGGGTTGTAAAAATGAAAATTGCAAAGTTTTTATCATTTATTTTGGTATTTGCATTGCTGTTCACAGCAATACCGTTAAGCACATCAAAGGTTTCAGCGGCAAATTATGAAAGAGCGCGTGATAAAATATGCATATATACCCAGTGGAATAATGATGTCTACGGTAATGATTCTCAAGGTATAGAAGCCGATTATTTAACCAACGCCGGTTGTGGTTGGTTTACAATGGGACATATGTTACAATACTTAGGCATTATAGATAGAGATACGGAATCCAAAAGTTCAACTTTAATGAATTTGTATCATAAATATAAAGTCGATACTCGATATTATTTTGGTCAGCTTGGAAATACTTTAGAACGCGATATAGCAAATTTCGGCTTTTATGATTGCAATAACCTGCGTTCGGCATTGCAGAATGGCGGTTGTGTGGTTATTAGCAATTACGGACATTTTTATTTGGCTGTTGATATTTCCGACGACGGTAACTATGTTCATATTGTTGATTCCTGCCTAATGGTACCGTATACTCAAAAAGTTGCAATATATAAATATAATACCTCATCCGGAAGGTTTGTCAGTGCATCAATTGCAGATTGTGCAGTAAGTTCCAACTATTGGTATTGCAATTCAAATTGGGTTATGACAAGGGCAAACTATGCAAGTCCCACCTACTCGGGCGGCGAATATTGGGTGACTTATGACGAGGTTGCTCCGTATGCCAGATTCGTAGGGTATAACGAAGGTCATACCCATAGTTACACATCCACCGTTACCACACAGCCCACGTGTACCGCACAAGGCGTAAGAACATTTTCCTGTTCCTGCGGGGCAAGCTATACCGAGGCCATAGCTGCCACAGGGCATAATTGGGACAGCGGAACAGTAGTAAAAGACGCAGGCTGCAATACAGATGGAGTCAAACGCTTTACCTGTACAAAATGTAATTCCACGCGAGACGATGTTATTTCGCCGACGGGACATACCCCCGTTATAGATGAAGCGGTTGCGCCAACCTGTCAGACTACGGGACTGACCGAAGGCTCGCATTGTTCCAAATGCGGCGCAGTTATTGTTGAGCAGGAAATTATTCCGCTTTCGGAGCACGATTATAAACTCATAGGCGGTAAGAGCTATTGTGAGCACGCTTTAGCAAAATATCAGTGTGCCAACTGTCATGTAAAAACCGAAAAAACCGTTTATAAAGAGGTTACGTCCGACTGGATGGATGTCAAACCGGAAGTTGATGATAAAAATATAAAAACAAAAACGCAATACAGCTTTGCAAAAAAAGAAAAAACAACCTCAACAAACCCGAATTTGACAGGTTGGAGCAGAGTAGACAACGGCACTTGGAAAACAACCGGAACAGGTACGGTCGATTACGTTGAGACTTTCCCTACAGGGTTTGATAAATCTAATGCTCTGTACGCTGCATATAATAAATCATTAAACAATATTTCTACAGAAACAAGCAAAAAAACATTTGATACCGAAAATAAAAAAATCATAGGCTATATTTATTATCATTGGTGCTGTTCGACTTATAACAATAATACTCCTTCAAATAAATATATAAATGACGTTCCTGGTTATGATACCGACACGCAAAGAAATTATGATGTTTTTCATGCATTTTTCAGCACCACAAAATATCCGTTATCGGAAAAGGCAGGCAATGTAATTCAACTAAGTAATTCATCTGTCTGTGACGAGGTTTACTGGTGGTTGGACGGTATACCGGTTTACAGCTGCTCCTACACCGAAATGGAAATGGAATATTCTTTTGAAAAATGGTCTGAATTTTCCGATTGGCAGGATACTGTGGTTTCAGAGGACGAAAACACGGCCGTAAAATCAAAAGAACAGTATAAAATTGCTATCGCACCGATAAATAAAGCTGTTGTAAGCGATTGGTCAACCGAAAAACCCTTAGGAATAGACGAAAATAGGATAATTACAAAAACGCAATATCGTTTTGCAAATAAACTGACCGCTGTTTCTACACAACCGACATTGGACGGATATACTTTAGATCCGACAAAAACATTTTATACCTATACCGATTGGGTAAACAGCGGTTGGACATCAACCAAACCGCAGGAGAGTAATACGTTAAGAATTATCGAAACCAGAACTGTTACAGATACAGAAGCTTACAATATATATAAATATTACCACTGGTACGGCACAGACTCGGAAAGCGGAAAGCTTTACAACTCTTACGGTAACACTTATTGGAAGAACTATGAGTCTACCACAAGTACATCAGCATTTCCTGCAGGCGAGATTTATGACGGCAATCAATCCTACAAGAAATCCATTTCCGGAATGCACGGCAATATTTGGTGGTTGGAAAGCTTGCAAACAGTACCGGCACAAACCCACGTTGAATACTATTATCAGCTTAGAGAAGAAATAAAAAATTATGTTTTTTATAAGTGGGAAGATTTTTCCGATTGGCAGGACACACCTGTTACCGAAAACAGCGATACCGCCGTTGAAACGAGAACACTTTATTGTTATTATGACCTTGGTACGCACAATTCCGACAAAGGTTGGAATTATGATGCAGAAAATCATTGGCACTTGTGTGACACCTGCGGTGAAAGCTTTGATATAGGTAATCATACCTACACCGATGAAATGGATATCAAATGCAATGTTTGTGGATATTATCGTTATATTTTAGGTGATGTTTCAGGCGACGGAAAACTTAATTCATACGATGTTGCTGCACTCAAAAGAATTTTACTCGGTATCGATAAAGTGTCTGTCGGCGCTGATGTTTCTCAAGATGGAAAGATAACAATTATCGATTTAATAGCATTAAAAAAACTATTAACGAAATAGCATATAAACCTTTATATAATCTTTGATTTTTAAAAAATTAAATTCGGTATGTTGTACATATGGAGCACAATTTTCGTTTTCTCAAAATAACTCAAAAATTATTTACGGATTTGTGCAAAATATTTGTTGCATATTTTAATTGATTGTGTTATTATATATAGTGCCTATTCGTAATATGGAGGTG
>CAKSQS010000040.1 GCA_934486705.1 uncultured Eubacteriales bacterium | reverse complement strand
AATATATCCGCTTCCGATCAGGTGACATATCCTGAATATTGCCGCAATACAGGCTCCGTTCCGTCAAACCCCGGCGAAAAGCTTTCGCTTTACGCGGCCGACTGCGCAGAAATTGCAGGCGATAATATTTCTTTGGAAAATATCGCCGAGCAAGAAAGCGGAAAGATTATTCGGTGGGTAACGTCCGAAAAGGATTCCTCCGTGCTTTGGCGGTTTAATGTATCTAAAGGGGCGCGTTATCGCCTGAAAATCCGTTACTGCGCCCTTGAAAGCAACAGCAGCATAAGTCTGGGGCTTAAAATCAACGGCGAATATCCGTTTACCGCATGTCAGGATGTAGGACTTTCTAAAATATGGAAAAACGAGACCGACGACTTTGCCGTTGACAGCGCAGGGAACGAAAAACGCCCCGCGGCGGTTCAGGTGGTAAAATGGCAGGAGGCTTTTCTGTCCGACAGTGAGGGCGTCAGCAACGAACCGTATGAATTTGCCTTTTTTGAGGGTGAAAACACCGTTGAGCTTATAGGCATAAGCACCGATCTGCTTATTTCCTCAATAACGCTTGAGGGTGAGGAAGAGCCCGAAAGCTATGAGAGCTATTCGGCTGCGGTTTCGGGGGGCGAGAGCGCCGATAAGGCGGACTCGCTGATTATTCAGGGCGAGAAAATGAAGTACCGCTCCGACTCCTCAATAGTTCCTATGGAGGACAGAAGCCACGCCGAAACCATGCCGTCCGATCCGGTGCTTACAAGATACAACACCGTAGGTGATTATAACTGGCAGACCGAGGGTCAGTGGATATATTGGGAATTTGAAATTAAAACCGAGGGCTACTATAACATAGGTATGCGCGTGCGCCAGAATTACCACCGCGGGTATGCTTCATCGCGAAAAATATATATCGACGGCGTCGTTCCTTTTAAGGAGCTTTCACAAATTGATTTTAACTACGCGCGCAGCTGGTATTTTAAAACGCTCGGAAACGGTGTAAAGGATTACGGCTTTTATTTTACAAAAGGCGTTCATTCCATTGCAATGCAGGTAATACCGGGCGATACCGCCGAGCTTACCGAGGCGCTGCAGGAAAGCGTGCTGCAATTAAACCGAATTTACCGCAGCGTAATTATGCTTACAGGCACTTCGCCCGACGCTTACAGAGACTACAACCTTGATAAGGAAATTCCCAATTTAATTGAGGATATGACAAAGCAGCGGGATATACTTAAAGAGCAGTATGACGCTCTGCAAAAAAAATACGGCGGCAGAGACAGCGACACCGCAACCCTTCAACGATTGGTGGCGCAGCTTGGCGGCTACATAGAGGACGCCGATAAAATTACCGAATCCATTTCCGGCTTTTCGGATAATATAAGCAGCCTTTCATCCCTTGTTGTAAGGCTAAAGGAGCAGCCCTTAGAGCTTGACTATATAGAGATAAAGCCGGCGAGCGGCGAATATACCGATACCTCTGTCGGGTTCTTTAAAAATATAGCCTTCGGTTTCAGGCAGTTTATAGGCTCGTTTACAACCGATTATAATTCTGTGGGCGACGCAGCCGCCGACGCCGATAAAATTGACGTTTGGGTTTCAATAAGCCGAGATCAGGCACAGGTGGTTCGTGAACTGGTTGATAACGATTTTTCAAAGAACAATAATATTGCCGTGCAGATAAAGCTTTCAAAAGGCTCTTTAATACAGGCAACCTACGCCGGAACAGGACCTGACGTTGCTTTATATATTGCCGCCGACCAGCCTGTCAACCTTGCGGTACGCGGCGCATTGGCGGAGTTATCCTCGCTTGATGGCTGCGATGAGCTGCTCAAAGAGTTTTCATATGAAGAAACCGTGGGCTTTCGTTATAACGGCGGCTTATACGGAATACCTATGACCGCCGATATGAATATGATGTTTGTAAGAACGGATATTTTTGAGGAATTGGGTCTTTCAATACCCAAAACCTGGGGGGAGCTTTATAAGCTCATTCCTACCCTGCAGCGCAGCAATATGAATATAGGTCTGCCAAAGGTTACTATTGACGGCGGCGGCTTTTGCGTATTTAACAGCCTGCTTTTGCAAAACGGGCAGAATTATTACAATGATGATGCTTCGGCTACCGTATTCGACAGTGAAACGGCGCTTGACGCCTTTAAGGAATGGACGGGCTATTACACAAAATACGATGTGCCGATAGATTACGATTTTTATAACCGTTTCCGTTCGGGAGAAATACCCATAGGCATTGAGGCCTACACAATGTATAACAAGCTGGCGGTTGCGGCACCCGAAATATCGGGAATGTGGACTATGGTTCCCGTTCCGGGAACGGTAAGGGAGGACGGCTCTGTCGATCGCTCCACGGCGGTTTCCTGCACAGCCGCGGTTATTATGAATAACTGCAAAAGCAAGCAGGCGGCATGGAAATTTGTTAAGTGGTTTGCAAGCGCAAAGGCGCAGGCGGAGTACGGGCGGAATATGGAGGCGCTTATAGGCGAATCGGCGCGGTATAACAGCGCAAATTTGGCTGCCGTGCCGGAACTCCCGTGGACTGTGCGTGAAAGCTCGGTGATTTTGAAGCAGTTGAATGCCGCAAAGGGTATTCCGCAAAGCATTGCAAGCTATTATGTGACACGAAATATTTATAACGCTTACAGAAAGGTTACGGTTAATAACTCAAACCCGCGTGAGGTGCTTTATAAATATAATACTGAAATTAACAATGAGCTTGAGCGGAAGCGCGAGGAATTCGGACTGAAGGGAGAAAACGGAAAATGAAAAAAGAATCGAATATCCGTTATCTCGGCAGGGAAATCCGCAAAAACACCGAAAACTATTTAATGCTCGCTCCTTATTCGGTATTTTTCCTTACCTTTACTGTTATTCCCATATGCGTTGCAATTTATTTGAGCTTTACATACTTTAATTTATTGCAGCCGGCGCAGTTCCGCGGATTTTTTAATTACACCCGTTTGTTTTTAGAGGATGAGATTTTTTTGAAATCCTTAAAAAATACGCTTGTGTTTGCCGTTATTACAGGACCTATAAGCTACTTTCTCTGTATTCTTTTTGCATGGATGATAAACGAATTCGGACCGGTAATGCGGAATGTTATGACGCTTATTTTCTATGCGCCGTCAATATCGGGTTCATTATATGTGATTTGGAGCTACATTTTCAGCGGCGACAGCTACGGGCTTGTAAACAGCACGCTTTTGCGGCTCGGATTGATTGAAGAACCGGTACTGTGGTTCACAAATCCGAAATACGCGCTGGGAATAATTATAGTTGTGCAGATATGGCTGTCTCTCGGAACATCGTTTTTAGCACTTATTGCGGGACTGCAGGGCGTAGACCGTAGCCTTTATGAGGCAGGCGCAATAGACGGAATACGCAACCGTTTTCAGGAGCTTATAAAAATCACGCTTCCGTCAATGGGACCTTCAATGATGTTTGCCGCCGTAATGCAGATTTCAAGCTCTTTTTCGGTCGGCGCTATTTGTAACGCCCTGGCGGGCTTTCCGTCAACCGATTACTGTGCCTCTACGATTGTGACCCACATTATGGACTACGGCAACAACCGCTACGAAATGGGATATGCCTGCGCGATAGCGACGGTTTTGTTTTTAATGATGTTTTTAATGAACCAAATAGTAAAAGCAGTTTTACGGAGATTTAACGATGCTTAAATATACGAAAGGGGGAAGGGCTTATGCTGAATGTGAAAAATACCGAAAAAAAGGTTAAAATACGCGAAACGGGCAGTCGAAAAATTTCGCGTTCCCGCGCGGGAAGCGCAGCTTTACTTATATTTTTGATTATTACAGGCAGCCTGATGTTTTTGCCGTTTTTGTATGCGATAATCCAGTCTGTCAAGCCGGTAGACGAAATTTTCATTTACCCGCCGCGTTTTTTTGTTACAAGCCCCACAGGAGATAACTACCTTTCTCTTTTTGATTTGATTGAAGAGTCTCGTGTACCGTTTACAAGGTATTTGTGGAACAGCGCCTTTGTTACTCTTATTGCAACCGGGCTGCATGTGATTTTCGCATCAATGGCGGCATTCCCGCTGGCAAAATTCAAATTTCCCGGTTCAAAGGGCTATTTTGATTTTATTGTGGTTTCGCTTTTGTTTACCACACAGGTAACCGCACTGCCGCTTTATATTGTTTTATCGCGGCTGGGCCTTATTGATACGCAGTTTGCGATTATTTTTCCGGCAATAGGCTCTTCCCTCGGGCTTTTCCTTATGAAGCAGTTTATTACGGGGATTCCCGACGCGATGATAGAGGCTGCAAGGGTGGACGGTGCAGGCTCGCTAAAAATATTTTGGCGTATAGTTATGCCCAATGTAAAGCCCGCGTGGCTTACCTGTATTATTTTCTCGTTCCAAACCGTTTGGAACGATGAGGGTTCAAACTATATTTACGATGAATCACTCAAGGTTTTACCGACAATGCTGCACCAAATAAGCGACGGCGGTATTGTCCGTATGGGAGAGGCTTCCGCGGCGGCGGTAATACTGATGATTCCGCCTATTCTTATCTTCGTCTGCTCGCAGTCGCAGATTTTGGAAACGATGTCTCATTCCGGAATGAAGGATTAACGGAAGGGGGAAATGCTTTGAAACGAATTGTTTGCATTATTGCAGCTCTTATTGCCGTTGCCGGCAGCCTTTCCGTAAGCGCCCGTGCGTACCGAACATATACATACAACGCATATAACGAGCCGACAGACTCAGCGGATGTTTACACCGCATTGCTTACGGCAGACGGTAAGGATTTAGGAACGGGAGAATTGAATTCCCCGACGGATATTACAAGCGGAAATGACGGTAATATTTATATCACCGACTGTAAAAATAACCGTATTATAATGCTGGATTCCGAGTACCGCACGGTACGGGTTTACACCGAGTTTTCATTTAAGGGCAAAAAGCAGACCTTAAATTCCCCGACAAATGTTTTTGTATCGGCCGACGGAACGCTTTATATTTCCGATAACGGAAACAGGCGGATTTTGGTTTGCGACAACGACGGAGAAATAGGGCGAATTTTAACAAAGCCCGAATCCGAGCTTTTCCCGCAGGATAAGGAATTTTTACCTGAGGATCTGGTTGTTACGGGCACGGGAGTGCTGTATGTCCTGTGCGACGGAATTTATCAGGGCGCGGTTGTTTTTGACGAGGATTTAAATTTCACCGGCTTTTACGGCAGCAATACCGTTGAGCCTACGCTTAAGATAATAACGGAAAATCTTTGGAAAAAGCTTGCCACAAAGGAACAGCGCTCAAAAATGTCGCGTTATGTTCCGGTGCAGTATTCATCGCTTGATATTGACGAGGAGGATTTTGTTTACACCTGTGTAGCCTCCTCAAAATCCCCCGACGGAAGAATAAAAAAGCTAAATCCCTTGGGGAACAACATTTTAAACGGAACCGACGGTAAAAAGCTCTTTTTCGGCGATTATGAGCCTTATGAATATAACGGTAAAAGCCGCTATTCCTCGCTTGAATCGATTTCGGTTTGCGAAAAAACGGTATTTGCCGCATTAGACAGGACCGATGCAAAGGTGTTCCTTTACAGCCGCGAGGGAGACCTGCTTTCGGTTTTCGGCGGTCAGGGCAGCTTTAAGGGCTGCTTTGCAGACCCTGTTGCGCTTACATTTAACGGTAACGATATTGTGGTGCTGGACGGGAAAAAAGGCAGCTTTACGGTTTTCACCTTAACCGAATACGGAACTGCTTTGTATAACGCGATAGACGTATATATGGACGGCCGCTTTTCGGAATCCCTGCCTCTGTGGCAGGAGGTGCTGCGGTATGACGCGGGCAGCTATCTTGCCAACCTCGGCTACGGTAAAGCGCTTTATCAGTTCGGGGAATATAAGCGGGCAATGGAGTATTTTGAACTTTCGGGCGACCGCGCGCATTATTCCGAGGCGTACAAGGAGTACCGAAACGAAAGGCTTAAAAAGAATATAGGACTTTATTTCACATCGGTGCTTGCCGTTACGGTTATCGCGGTGTTCGGTATAAAGTCGGGCATGTTTAAAAAAATCGGTAAGGCCGTATATCGGCATATCCGTTCCAAAAAGAGGGGGAAACAGGGATGAAGTACGGTGAAATGTCGCCGACAAGATATTTGTTTTATATATTATTTCACCCCGTGACCGGTTTTGAAGAGATGAAATTCAACCGTAAAGGCTCTTTAAAGCTTGCAAATGCGGTTTGCGCTCTCTTTTGCGCGGCGGTAGTGGTTAATCAGGTGCTTTCGGCTTTTCTTTTCAGAAAAGGAAAAACGGAAGATGTCAATCTTTTATGGTCGCTTGCGGGTTGTATAGGGCTGCTTTTGCTATTCTCACTGTCAAATTGGCTTTTCTGCACGCTTTTGGACGGAAAAGGACGTTTTTCCGAAATATGGATAGTTTCGTGCTACTCTATGCTGCCGTATGCCATGGTATCAATTCCGCTTACACTGGCTGGGCATTTGTTTACAAATGAGGAAGCATTCTTTTACTATGTAATGATGTTCCTGCTTTGTGCATGGAGCGGGTTGCTGCTTTTTATAGGCACAATGAGCATACATCAATTTACAATATTAAAAAATATTGCAACGCTTTTGTTCACTGCAATCGGTATTGTTATTGTTATTTTTCTTTTATTGTTGTTTTTTACTTTATTACATAACGTTTATGTGTTTTGCGTAACGGTTTTTAATGAAATGTCATTTAGACTTTAATAAAGTCGTAGGGCTTAAAGGAGGCAATTTATGAAACGGTATTCGGCTTTTGCGGCAATTTTTGCTTTGCTCGCGGTTTTAATTTTCACACCGTGCAGCCGTGTCTCGGCAGCTGAGGCTACCGCCGACGGTATGACGAAAGTTCTTACAAAGGGGGATTTGTCGTTTTATGCAAATGCCGAAAACGGTGAAGTTGCTTTAATAAATACCGAAAGCGGAATAAGTTGGAAATCAAATCCCGATTTTTCCGATGCCGACGAGCGCTTAGGCAACGGGCAAAAGCGGCTTATGGGCGCTCAGCTTGAAATATTATATTACGATACAAAGAATTCTCCGCAGGAAAGAAACTCCGCCGTAGCTTCTGTTGCAAAGGGCGGGCTTTCGTTTTCAAAAACCGAAAAAGGGTGCAGGTTTGTTTACAATTTCCCCGAGGATGAAATTTCGGTAACGCTGGAATACGAATTGAGCAATTCGTATCTTTCGGTGAGGATTCCGAAGGACGGCATTTCGGAAAAAGGGGGAAACCGCCTGCTTGAAATTTCGGTTTTGCCCTACTTCGGCTGCGGCAGCTTTGATGACAGCGGCACTATTTTGCTGCCCGACGGCTGCGGGACGATTATTGAAATGAACAACGGTAAATCATCGGGCAGCGCAATTCACGAGCGAATTTACGGCGATGATGTTGTGGCATCTCCCGACCGTTTGGTTACGGAGCGGAAAAATATGCAGTTCCCGATTTTCGGAATCGGTAAAAACGGAAACGGCTTGCTTGCATTGGTTGAAAGCGGGGACGGCTCCTCCTACATAAACGCCTATACCGCGGGAATGAAAAAGAATTATAACTGCGCTTACTTTTCGTTTGAATACCGTTCTACGGGAACGGTTGTATTGGACGGTTCCTCTAAAAACGCAAAAACGGTGCGCAAAATTTCAGAGCAAGCCATTTCAACCGATTTTTGTATGCGATATTACCTGTCAGCCTCGCCAGGGGATTATAACTCGATGGCGGCGGCTTACAGAGCCTACCTTGAAAAGGAACAAAATTTCAAGGCGAATGAAAAACAGGAGAAATTACCGTTTTACTTTACCGCTTACGGGGCGCTTCGCCGTAAGGGAACGGTATGCTTTATTCCTATGACGGTAACCGTTCCGCTCACCACCTATTCTCAGGCGCGGAAGATGATAGCCGATATTGAAAACGCGGGAATATCAAATTTAATTTTTTCCTATGTCGGCTGGGAAAAGGGCGGAATATCGGGTAAAATGCCTGCCGCAGGAAAATACGAGGGCAAGCTCGGAGGGAAAAGGGAGTTTATGCGGCTGACTGAATATGCCAATGACAAAGGCGTTACATTTCTGCCCGATGTTAACACGGTGCGCCTTATGCAAAACGGAAACGGTTTTACAAAAAACAGCGCCTCCGCCGCAACATTGGACGGAACGCCGGGGCTGCAATACGCTTACAGCCTTTCAAGCGGGTTGAAAAATGTAAGTCTGACGCCCTATTGCCTTTTAGCTCCGAAAAAATACGGCACGGTTTTGGAAAAATATTTTAAAAAATACAACACCTCGGCTCTTTCGGGCATTTCGCTGCGCGAGCTCGGCAGCACGCTTTATTCGGATCATCATAAGGGCTCAACCGATAGAGATCAGGCGCTGAATTACGCTGAAAAGGCGTTGGAATATGCCGCCGGACAGGGGAAAAAGCTGTTGACTTCAGGTGCGTTCGGTTATGCCGCCGAAGCCTCGGATTATATTATTTCCGCCCCCACTTCGGACAGCGGCTATGATATTACCGACCGCAGCGTTCCTTTTTATCAGTTGGTTTTAAGCGGTTACCGAAGCTATTCCACAGAGCCTATAAACCTTTCGGGCGATTCCGAAAAGGCATTTTTAAAGGCGGCTGAAACCGGCAGCGCACTGAATTTTTCCTTTACCGCGCAAAACGGCGAGAAAACCGAAGGGACATATCTTTCAAAGCTTTACAATTCAGATTATAAAGATTGGCTGACGACCGCCGCAGAGCAATATAAGCGGCTTTCGGAAATATTCGGGGCAACGGGCGGCACGGCGCTGGTTTATCACAAACAGCTTGCCGAAGGCGTGTACTGCTCAGCATTTGAAAACGGCGCGCAGGTAATTACCAATTATACAAATTCGGATTATGATATGCAGGGCATAAAGGTTGCGGCAATGAATTACAAATTGATTCGGCAGGGGGAATATAAATGAACAAAAGGCTGTCTTTAGAGCAAAAACGCGCCCGCACCGGATATATTTTTATACTGCCGTGGCTTTTGGGGCTTCTGTTTTTCTTTGCCGTACCCATTTTAACCTCCCTTATGTACTCATTTTCTCATGTTACTATCGTTCAGGGCGGTGTAAACACACGGTTTGCGGGTCTTTCATACTATAAAAACGCCCTGTTTTCCGATGAACGGTTTATCCCGCTTTTGGTTGCGGCGTTAAAGGAAATTGCAATTCAGGTGCCTATAATAATTATATTTGCACTTTTTATTTCGGTAATGCTGAATGCGGAATTTTACGGCAGAGGACTTGTCAGAAGTATTTTCTTTCTTCCGCTTATGCTTTCCTCAAGCGTTTTGCTTTCCATTATCAACAGCGACAGCTACAGCGGTGACGTAACCGGCTATTCCTCGGTTTTTATGGTTTCCAGCTTTTCTGTCGGCGATATTTTAACGCAGGCGGGGCTGCCCGGCGGGCTTATAAAATATCTTACTTCGGTTATTGATAGTATTTTTACAATGACATGGCAATCAGGCGTTCAGATAATACTGTTCCTTGCGGCGCTTCAGTCAATACCGCCCTCGCTTAAAGAGGCGGCAAGCGTTGAGGGTGCTACCGCCTGGGAATACTTTTGGAAAATCACTGTTCCTATGATAAGCCCCATGATATTGGTGAACATTGCCTTTACTGTGATTGACACGTTTACAAGCTATTCTAACGGTGTAATGGAATTTGTGACTTCACAGGCGGCAAACCTGCGTTACTCGTTTTCCTCGGCTGTGACATGGATATATTTCGTTGTTATAAGCGTGATTTTGTTTGCTGTGATCGGGCTGTTTTCAAGAAAAGTATTTTATATGAATGATTAAGCGGGGGAGGTGCCGTTATGAATTCTGTTTTGTTAAAATTAAAAGGGTACGCAAGCGGACCCATAAACCGCCGCGCCGCGGTGCGCAGGCTTGAAAGAATTGCGCTCGCGCTTTTCAGGCTGGGTTTGTTTATAGGGCTTTCGTATGTTATTCTTTACCCTATCCTTTATATGTTCAGCACAGCCTTTCGCAGTGACGCCGATATTTTGGACACCAGTATTGTGTGGATTCCGAAGCATTTCGTTTTAAACAATATAAAGCAGGCTTTTGTCTCGCTTAATTATTCGCGTTCGCTTTGGTACACAGTGTTTTATAATATTGTTTCGGCGGTTTTGCAAATTGCGGTAACCGCTTTTGTGGGCTACGGCTTTGCCCGCTTTAAGTTCAAGGGCAGGGGAGTTTTGTTTGCAATAGCTCTGTTTACAATAATCGTTCCCGCGCAGACTACTATAATACCGATGTTCGTCAGTTTTTCAAATTTTGATGTGCTCGGTATTATGAAGCTTGTTCGTCTTATATCCGGTACCGATATAAATATCAGCATTTTAAACACGCCCTTTGCGTTTTGGCTGCCGGCAATGTTCGGAATGGGAATAAGAAGCGGACTGTTTATTTATATTTTCCGCCAGTTTTTCCGTAATATGCCTAAGGAGCTTGAGGAAGCGGCTATGATAGACGGCTGCGGCGCCTTTAAAACCTATTTTTCAATAATGCTGCCGAATGCCAAAACCATTTTACTTACCGGACTTACTTTTTCGGGCGTGTGGTATTATAACGACTATTATCTCAACACAATGTTTGCCGATAAGCACTCAACCCTTACGGTCGCGTTATCGCACCTTTCAATGGCAATAGGAGAGTTTGTTTCTTTAAGCGATCAGCAGCTTATTATGATCCGCGTTCAGGCTGGCTGCCTGCTTGTCATTCTGCCGCCTATGCTTATTTATTTCTTTGTTCAAAAAAAATTTACCGAGGGGATTGAAAGATCGGGCATTGTAGGTTAAAATAATAATAGTTTATCGGGCATATCGCTTATTTTAAAGGGGTGAAAAAATTGCAAAAGCAACTGAGCAAAAAGCTGCGAGCTATTCCGTTCAATCAATCCGCAACCCGCTTGATTTCCGTTGCCGCCAGTATTGTTTTGATGCTTTTTCTTGTTTTTGTAATTATCGCCCGTTCTGTTTCGGCAAGCTATGAACGCCGCGAGCGCGAGCAAAGAACAGATACGGTAACAAGCGTTGCAAACTCGTTTGATAAAATGATTGACAGCGCGTCAGAGCTTGCCCTAATGTTTTATGCTAAGGACGCCGCCTACCAGATGGGTCTTTTGCGCGACGGTAAAACACAGCAGTGCGAGGCGCTGCTGACCGCATACATTTCTTCTTTCCCTGTTGTTGACAATGTGATTTTAATGACCGCCTCGCAAAACCGCGTGCTTTCTGTATGCTCGCGGCGGGAGATGAACCCGGAGGTCTTTAAGGATTGCCTTACCGCGGATTACGGCGGCTATTTAAAGCTTTTTGAAAACAATGCCGATATGTATATACTTTCGGTGCTGAATAAACCGGTTTCTTCAAGCCTTTGGCGGGAAATCGACGACTTTTGCTATGTGCGTCAAATCGTTTCAACAAAGGACGGAACGCCGCTCGGACTAATGTTTATCAACTTCAAGCGTACTGCACTGCGTACTATGCTTGGGGTTTCAAATCTTCCGTCGGATGAAAACGTAACCGTTATAAACCGCGAAAACGAATACGTTTTTTCCGCCCGAAACGATGTAAAGCCTGTCGGAGTGCGTTTTACGACGCTCACATTCGGCTATAACGGGAACGAATTTGTTACAAGCGACGGCGAGCAATTGGAAATTTACGGTTCCAGAATTACAGAACGCCCATACAGGCTGTTCCTTACGGGAGAAAAATCGGGCAGCTTTTTTTCACAGTTCGGCTCGGATATTCCGGTTATAATTGCAATTATAATTATATGCGTGCTGCTGCTTTTGTACTTGGCATGGATATTATTCTTCCAAAACCGCACCCTGCACAATGTTAAAAATATACTGGAGCAGCCCGACGACGGAGATCTTAACCGAATAATCATAAAAGATTCATCCTCAATAGAGGGAATTGTATCACGTCAGGTAATCTATGTTAATCAGTTAAAGCAGCAAAACGACGATCAGCGCACCGTTATGCGGCGAAAGCTTTTAAATGATTTGCTTACCGCGCGCGCCCCTATTGACGCAAAGGCGGAAACCGCGCAATTGGAGCGCGTGGGTATTTCGGTTGAAAATAGGTGCTTTATTGTAATAAATTTTGAAATATGCGATTTAAAAGATTCAGACGCAAATGCGCAGAACGAGCAGGAATATGCGCTTATGCAGTTTGTTACCGAAAACATTTTGTGCGATTACGGCGATTGTGTTTCAACTCGGCTGAACGACAGAATAGTATGCTTATTTTCAACCGATTCCGCGCTTGAGGCACAGGATATGCTGCTGCCCGTACAGAAGATTATCGAGGTTTGCAAAAAGGAATTTGAACACACGGTATGCGCCGGAATAGGCAGCGTCAGCTCGGGGCTCACGGCGGTTTCGCGTTCCTACTATCGCGCATGCGCCGCTTTGGACTTTGCGCTTGACTCATCGGAAACCGTGTGTTTATTCAAGGATATTTCGGGCAAACGCAGTGAGCAGTCGGAATACGCGCGTATTATAGAATCAAAATTCCATTTTTTGAATTTGATAAAAGCCAAGGATTATGACGACGCCCGTAAATCAATAGATTGGATATTCGATAAAAAAAGCCACGGAAGCAGGGTTTCGGCGGAGTTCATTTCACTTCAGTGCTATGAGCTTTTGAAAACCTGCGGGGAATATTTTGCCGATTCCGATAAAAACGGTTTAATAGATGCTATGAGCGACCGCATAGATTATATTCTTTACTGCAGAGATCCTGCTGTTTTGAGACGGCAATTTTACGAGACACTCGAGCAAATAATTACGCTTGGAAAAAGTAATGAAAATACGGTGGATTTTGTGGACGAGATCGCCGCAATCGTGGAGCGTGAATACGCCAATCCCGATTTGTCGGTTTCGTTTATTGCCGATATGATGCAGCAAAATTCGCGCACGCTTTCGGCTAAATTCATAAAAAAGACCGGGAACGGCTTGCTTGACTATATTCATAAGGTGCGTATTGAAAAGGCAAAGGAATTGCTGACGGTCGGCGGGAAATCGGTGCAGGAGGTCACGTATCTTACAGGCTATGAAAACCCCAACACCTTTATCAGAATTTTCAAGCGTTACAGCGGCATAACACCCGGAAGGTACAGGGAAATGTACTCCGGGCAATAATTTCAGGGAGACAAAAAAATGAACGTTTTTTTTGAAAAAGCAGTGCCCGTTTGGGTAACGGCCAGGGAAAAAGAAATGAATCTGAGGGTACAGTTTAAAACGGTTGTGGGGAAAGGAAAAGCCGTTACCGCAAAAATTGCAACCTCGGGTATTTATCAAATGTCGGTGAACGGTAAATTTGTCTGCTACGGCCCCGCGCGGGCAGGGCGCGGTTTTTTCCGTGTGGATGAAATCGATTTAACCCCGTTTGCCGACCGCGAACAAAATACTGTAATTATAGAGGTTTGCGGCTATAACGCGCGGAGCTATTACCTTATCAAACAGGATTCCTTTTTAACTGCGGAACTGTTGACAGACGGACAGGTGGCGGCGTATACCGGCAATGATTTTACCGCGCGTATCAATCCCGAATATATAAAAAAAATACAGCGTTACAGCTTTCAGCGCCCGTTTGCGGAGTCATATCGCGTTATAGCGGGTGATACATATTTTACAGATACCGTGCAGGGTACAGAGCCGCTCTCATGTTTGCCGCAGCCGAATTATTTAAAGAGGAGCACACCCTACCCATTATATGAAAAAATTGCGGCAAAAAGAATTTTAGGCGGAGAATTTTCTTTTTCGGAGCGTGAAAGCTATTGGCGCAACGGCGCTTTTGACGCGCTGGTAGCAAAGCCCGAGCAATCTGAATATCTTTTTGAAAACCCCGATTTAATGATTACCGAGGAATGTGAAAAGCTTAAACTTTCATCTCCTGTTTCAAACGAAGACAAGGCGCTTTCGGACGGCACTTACGGTATTTACGAGCTGCCGTATAACGCAACCGGAATGATAGGAATACATATAAAATCACAGCGTCCGATCAGGCTGTATATTATGTTTGATGAAATATTGAGCGACGCAGGCCGTGTGGATTATTTGCGCGGAGGTTGCTGCAACGCGGCGATTTTCGATTTGCCGGCGGGGGACAGAACCCTTCGATTTTTTGAGGTTTACACCTGCAAATATCTGCAGGCAGCGGTATACGGCGGGAATGCGGAGACAGAGTTTTTTATGACCGAATATAAGCACCCGCCGCTTAAATATACTCCGAAATTCGGTGACGCGGAAATTTGCAAAATTGCAGACGCGGCTGTTGAAACTTTCCGTCAGGGCGGTGTTGATTTGTTTATGGACTGTCCCTCACGTGAGCGCGCCGGTTGGCTTTGCGACAGCTTTTTTTCGGGAAGAACCGAATATCTGCTTTGCGGTGAAACTTCGGTTGAACACGACTTTCTGGAAAATTTCCTTTGCGAAGAAAGCTATGTGAATATTCCGGAAGGTATGATACCGATGTGCTACCCGGCGGATCATACGCCGAATTCCTTTATACCTAACTGGGCTATGTGGCTGTTTTTGGAGCTTCGCGAATATCTTGACCGCTCGGGAGACCGAGAACTGGTTGAGCGATTCAAGGCAAAAGCCTTTGGGCTTTTGAAATACTTCAGTCGCTTTGAAAACAGCGACGGTCTGCTTGAAAATCTTGAAAGCTGGGTTTTTGTGGAATGGTCGCGGGCAAACGATTTGACCGACGGGGTCAATTACCCCTCAAATATGCTGTATGCCGCAATGCTTTCGGCAATTTCAGAGCTTTATAACCTGCCTGAGCTTTCCGAAAAAGCCCAAAAAATACGCGAAACCGTTTACCGCCAATCATTTGACGGCGAATTTTTTCGTGACCATGCCGTGCGGGAAAACGGCATACTTAAAGCGGCGGCTGACAGAACAGAGGTATGCCAGTATTACGCTTTCTTTTTCGGCGTTGCAACGCCCGAACGCGACGGCAAGCTGCTTGAAACGCTGATTCATAAATTCGGCCCTGAGCGAAACCGCAATACCGAATACCCCGAAATTGCCCCTGCAAACGCATTTATAGGCAATTATCTCCGTTTGGAAATTTTAATGAGGGCAGGCTTTAAGGAGGATGTCCTCAAAAATATTGTCGGATTTTTCGGCTATATGGCAAACAGAACCGGAACGCTTTGGGAAAACACCGATACCAGTGCCAGCTGCGACCACTGCTTCGCCTCTTATGTTATTTGCTGGCTTGAAAAACTGAAGAACATTATTTAATTTAAAATGCTGCTTGACAGAAATGTCGCCGATATGATATAATTGCGCTATACGAAATGGCTTTCGGGACTGACGGATAAGTGGAGCACCACATGGACCGAAAAGCTTAAACGCCGACCGTCTGGGCATACTTATCCTTTTTTAAAGGACGAGTATGCCCTTTTTAATTCCGGAGGGGATAAAATGAAAAAAATAGCAATAATTATGGGAAGCGACAGCGATTTGCCGGTTGTAAAAAAAGCGGCTGACACACTTTCCTCATTCGGGGTGCCGTTTGAAATACACGTTTTCTCGGCACACCGCACACCCGAGGAGGCAGCTTGTTTCAGTAAATCGGCGCGCGAAAACGGCTTTGGTGCGGTTATAGCGGCTGCCGGAATGGCGGCGCACTTAGCCGGTGCTGTTGCCGCAAACACAACTCTGCCGGTTATCGGCATACCGATAAAATCGGGTAATTTAGGCGGTATTGACGCACTGCTTTCAACCGTACAAATGCCTTCGGGTATTCCCGTTGCCACGGTTGCAATTGACGGTGCTGTTAATGCCGCTTTGTTATGCATAGAAATTTTAAGCGTAAGCGACAGCGCTCTTGCCGAAAAGTTAGAGACAAAGCGCAAAGCCGACGCCGAAAGGGTTCTTGAAAAAAACGCGGCAATAGAAAAAGAGTTTAATTAACGGAGGAATTTAAAATGGAAAAAACAACCCAGCTGTATGAGGGCAAGGCAAAAAAGGTTTACGCTACAAACGACCCCGATTTGGTAATAGTATCTTATAAGGACGACGCAACCGCGCTTGACGGGCTTAAAAAAGGCACAATATCGGGCAAGGGCGTTATAAACAACAGAATGTCAAACTATCTTTGCCGCCTGCTTGAAAAGCACGGCGTTCCCACCCACTTTGTTGAAGAGCTTAACGACCGCGAAACGGTGGTTAAAAAAGTATCTATAGTACCGCTTGAGGTTATAATACGCAATATTTCGGCAGGCTCGTTTGCAAAGCGCTACGGCGTTAATGAGGGCATTGTATTTTCAGAGCCTACTATAGAGTTTTCTTATAAAAACGACGATTTGCACGACCCGCTTATAAATTCTTACCACGCTTTGGCTTTGGGGCTTGCAACCAAAAAGGAAATTGAAGAAATAAAGGCTATGGCGTTTAAGGTTAACGATATTCTTAAAGAATACTTCCTTTCTCTCAATGTTAAATTGGTAGATTTTAAGCTTGAATTCGGCAGACTGAAAGACGGCACAATTGTTTTGGCTGATGAAATATCGCCCGATACCTGCCGCTTTTGGGACGCAGACACTAACGAAAAGCTTGATAAAGACCGTTTCCGCCGCGATATGGGCGGAGTAGAAGACGCATACAACGAAATGATGAAAAGAGTTTTCGGCAACTGATACTTGGAGGCATAAATGAGCAGCTTAAGAGAAGAATGCGGAGTATTCGGAGTATACTCGGGGGAAACAAGCGACGTTGCAAGCACTGCGTATTACGGCTTGTTCGCGCTCCAGCACCGCGGGCAGGAATCCTGCGGTATAGTGGTAAATGACGACGGCGTTTTTAAGGCTTATAAGGATACGGGGCTTGTAAACGATGTTTTCACACCCGAAATAATAGAGCGCTTGGGGGAAGGCAATATCGCGGTAGGTCATGCGCGCTACGGCACTACCGGTTCAAACGACCGCAGCAACGCGCAGCCTATAGTGGTAAATCATATAAAGGGTAAAATGGCGCTGGCGCATAACGGTAACCTTGTAAATTCGGGGGAATTAAGGCGTGAATTAGAGCTTGAAGGCTCAATTTTCCACACCACAAGCGATACCGAGGTAATATCCTACATTATAACAAAGGAGCGCCTTACCGCCCCCTCAATAGAGCAGGCGGTAAACGCCGCAATGAACCGCATTAAGGGCGCGTATTCGCTGGTTATAATGTCCCCCTCAAAGCTTATTGCCGTGCGCGATGAAAACGGCTTTCGACCGCTGTGCTACGGCAAAACGGAGGACGGAAGATACATCGTAGCATCCGAAAGCTGCGCGCTTGACGCTGTGGGAGCGGAATTTATACGCGATATAAAGCCGGGCGAAATAGTGGTGTTTGATAAAAACGGGGTCAGAACCATTGAAGACCATTGCCAAAAAGCGCCCTGCTCGCTTTGCGTTTTTGAGTACATTTATTTTGCGCGCCCCGATTCGGTGATAGACGGCTGCTCGGTGCACACCGCAAGGCAAAGGGCAGGCGCGTTTTTGGCGCTTGAACACCCCGTGCAGGCAGATGTGGTAATAGGCGTGCCCGATTCGGGGCTGGACGCGGCTTTAGGTTACTCAAAGCAATCGGGCATACCCTATGAAATTGGCTTTATAAAAAATAAATACATAGGCAGAACCTTTATAGCCCCGGGGCAGAAAAGCCGCGAGGATAAGGTTAAAATAAAGCTGAACCCTATAGCCGAGGTGGCGCGCGGCAAGCGAATAGTTATGATAGACGATTCAATTGTGCGCGGTACTACAAGCGCCAGAATAGTAAAGCTTTTGCGTGAGGCGGGCGCTAAGGAGATACATATGCGCGTATCCGCTCCGCCGTTTATGAACCCGTGCTATTACGGAACGGATATTGACTCGCGGGAAAACCTGATAGCCTGCAAGCATTCGGTTGATGAAATAGCAAAGCTTATCGGCGTTGATTCACTCGGATATTTAAGCGTTGAAAGCGTTAAGCAGATTGCAAAGGGCGTTCACGGCACGGGCTACTGCACCGCCTGCTTTGACGGAAATTACCCGACCGAAATACCGTCAGCCCCTATGAAAAACAGATTTGAAAGTAAAATTTCCGAAAATAAGGAGAACGGCAATGAATAATTCACAGTCAAAATCATACGCCGCCGCCGGCGTTGATATAACCGCGGGCTATAAATCGGTTGAGCTTATGAAAAGCCACATTGCAAGAACAAAAACGGCTGGCTGTCTTGACGATGTGGGCGGCTTCGGCGGTTGCTTCGGGCTTGACCTTAAGGGCATTGAAGAACCCGTTTTGGTTTCGGGCACAGACGGCGTAGGCACAAAAATAAAGCTTGCAATGCTGCTTGACCGCCACAATACCATAGGCATAGACTGCGTTGCAATGTGCGTGAACGATATAATCTGCTGCGGGGCAAAGCCGCTTTTCTTCCTTGATTATATTGCCTGCGGCAAGAATTACCCCGAAAAAATAGCCGAAATAGTAAGCGGCGTGGCTGAGGGCTGCGTGAGGGCAGGCTGCGCGCTTATAGGCGGCGAGACTGCCGAGCACCCGGGGCTTATGCCCGAAGAAGATTACGACCTTGCGGGCTACTGCACGGGTATTGTAGATAAAAAGAAAATGCTGCAAAAAAGCACGGTTAAAGAGGGCGACGCGGTAATTGCGCTGGCTTCCTCGGGCGTTCATTCAAACGGATTTTCGCTTGTGCGGCGGGTGTTTGATATTGAAAACTGCGACCTTACCTCTCCACTTAAAGAACTTAGCGGCAGAACGCTTGGCGATACGCTTTTAGAGCCTACAAAAATCTACGTTAAATCAATGCTTGCGCTTTTTGAAAAGGTGAATGTAAAAGCGGTATCGCACATAACGGGCGGCGGATTTTACGAAAATATACCGCGCGCATTGCCCGATGGTTATTCGGTTAAGGTTGAAAAATCTTCGCTTAAAATTCCGCCGATATTCCGCCTTATTGAAGAAAAGGGCAGCATTCCCGAGCGAGATATGTTCAACACCTTTAATATGGGTGTCGGTATGAGCGTGACCGTAGCGGATGAGGATAAGGAAAAAGCTGTGGAAATTCTCAAAGCAAACGGCGAGGACGCTTATATTATAGGCTCGGTTATTAAATCCGATGAGGGTGTTATAATTGAATAATAAAGTAAATCTTGCGGTGCTGGTGTCGGGCGGCGGAACAAATTTGCAGGCGCTGATAGACGCCCAAAAAAGCGGTATCATAACAAGCGGCGAAATAAAGCTTGTGGTTTCAAGCAACAAAAACGCCTATGCCCTTAAAAGAGCTGAAAACGCGGGAATTAAAACCGCGGTTTGCGAAAGAAAGGGCTTTTCGCAGCAAGATTTTGAAAAAAACATTTTAAACGTGCTTGAAAAAGAAAAAATCGAGGTTATTGTGCTTGCGGGCTTTATGAGCATTTTAAGCGCGGATTTCGTAAAGCACTACCCCGAGAGGATAATAAACGTGCATCCTTCGCTTATACCGTCCTTTTGCGGCGAGGGGTTTTACGGGCTTAGGGTTCACAAGGCGGCGCTTGATTACGGCGTTAAGGTAACGGGCGCTACGGTGCATTTTGTAAACGAAATACCCGACGGCGGCAGAATTATAATGCAAAAGGCGGTTGATATGGAAGAAAACGATACGCCCGAAATTCTGCAAAAGCGGGTTATGGAAAACGCCGAATGGATAATACTGCCCGAGGCTGCCGAAAAGGTTTGCAAAGAAATTAAGGAGCGGAAAAATGAACGTATATAAATCCTACGATATATCTACCCTTTTAAAAAACAACGAGTATGCGGGGCGCGGAATAGTTATAGGAACCTCGCCCGATAAGAAAAATGCGGTGTGCGCGTATTTTATTATGGGCAGGAGCGAAAACAGCCGCAACCGCGTGTTTGTGAAGAACGGCGAAACGCTTAAAACCGAGCCTTTTGACGTGTCAAAGGTCAGCGACCCGTCGCTTATAATTTACAATGCCGTTCGCAAAACGGAAAACAGCCTTATTGTTACAAACGGCGACCAAACCGACACGGTATATAATTTAACAGGTGAGGGCAAAAGCTTTAAGGAATCGCTTGAAACCCGCGAATTTGAGCCCGACGCGCCGAATTTTACCCCCAGAATAAGCGGTATACTTTATTTTGAAAACGGCTTTAATTATGAAATGAGTATATTAAAAAGTATAGACGAAAGCGGTTCTGATTGCTGTCGTTACACCTATTCTTATCCGTCTGTGGCGGGGCTCGGTCACTTTATACACACCTATAACTGCAACGGCGACCCGCTGCCCACATTCACGGGCGAGCCGCACAGGGTAAATATTAAGGCTGATATTGAGGAATTTGCAAACGAAATTTGGGAAAACCTGAATGTGGATAACAAAATTTCACTTTATGTGCGTTATACCGATATTGAAACAGGCAAGTACACCGATAAGATAATAAACAAAAACGGGAGATAAAAAATGAAAGAGTTTGAACTGAAATACGGCTGCAACCCAAACCAAAAGCCCGCCAAAATATTTATGGAAAACGGTGCGGAGCTGCCCATTAAAATTCTTAACGGAAAGCCGGGCTACATAAATTTTCTTGACGCGTTTAATTCCTGGCAGCTTGTAAAGGAGCTGAAAGAGGCGTTGGGTCTGCCCGCCGTTACCTCGTTTAAGCACGTGAGCCCCACAAGCGCGGCTGTTGGTATTCCGCTGTCCGATAAACTTAAAAAGGCTTGCTTTGTGGATGATATTGAGGGGCTTGACGATTCTCCGCTTGCCTGCGCGTACGCAAGGGCAAGGGGAACCGACCGTATGTGTTCCTTCGGGGACTGGGTTGCGCTTTCCGATATATGCGATAAAAAGACCGCCGAGCTTATAAAGCGCGAGGTGTCCGACGGCGTTATAGCCCCCGGCTATGAGCCCGAAGCGCTTGAAATTTTAAAATCAAAGCGCAAGGGCGGCTACAATATAGTTGAAATAGACCCCGAATATATTCCCGAACCGACAGAGCGCAAGCAGGTTTTCGGCATAACCTTTGAACAGGGCAGAAATAATTTTAAAATTGGTAATTCACTGCTTAATAATATTGTAACGGAGAATAAAAATATTCCCGAAAGCGCCCGCCGCGACCTTATAATTTCGCTTATAACCCTTAAATACACCCAGTCGAACTCGGTCTGCTTTGCGTTTGAAGGTCAGGCGATAGGCGTGGGCGCGGGGCAGCAGTCGCGCGTGCATTGCACACGTCTTGCAGGCTCTAAGGCTGATACTTGGTTTTTGCGGCAGTATGACCGCGTGCTTGAGCTGCCGTTTAAGGATGATATAAGACGTCCCGACCGCGATAATATTATAGACGGTTTTATAAACCGCAACGAAGAGGACGTTTGCGCCGACGGCATATGGCAGAAATACTTTAAAACCCGCCCCGAACCGCTGACTGATGAGGAAATAAAGAATTATTTATCGGGTATTTCGGGCGTAGCTTTAGGGTCTGACGCATTTTTCCCGTTTGATGATAATATAGAGCGCGCGCATAAAAGCGGCGTTTCGTACATTGCGGAGCCGGGCGGCTCAATTCGTGACGACATTGTAATTGATTGCTGCAATAAATACGGCATTGCAATGGCGTTTACGGGCATGAGGCTTTTCCACCACTGATAAGGAGTTTTTCAAATGAAGGTAATGGTTATAGGCGGCGGCGGGAGAGAGCACGCCATTATTAAAAAGCTTAAGGAAAGCAAAGAGATAACCGAGCTTTACGCGTTGCCCGGCAACGGCGGAATTGCCGCCGACGCGGTTTGCGTAAATATAGGCGCTACCGATATAGCGGCGCAGGTGAAATTTGCAGCCGAAAATAAAATTGATTACGCTGTGGTTGCGCCCGATGATCCGCTGTGCCTCGGCGCGGTGGACGAGCTTACAAAGGCGGGTATACCCTGTTTCGGACCCGATAAAAAGGCGGCGATTATTGAGGGCAGCAAGGTTTTTTCAAAAAATCTTATGAAAAAATACGGCATACCCTCTGCCGCTTATGAGGTTTTCGATAACCCCGAAAGCGCGCTTGCATACCTTGAAACGGCGCCGCTGCCTGCCGTTATTAAGGCGGACGGCTTAGCACTCGGCAAAGGTGTAATTATTGCCGAAACGCGGGAAGACGCAAAACGCGCCGTGCGCGATATTATGGAGGATAAAATCTTCGGCAAAAGCGGCGAAAAAATTGTTATAGAAGAATTTTTAACAGGTCCTGAGGTTTCCGTGCTTTCGTTTACGGACGGGGAAACGGTAGTTCCCATGGTTTCTTCAATGGATCACAAGCGCGCGCTGGACGGGGATAAAGGGCTTAACACAGGCGGTATGGGAACAATAGCGCCGAACCCCTATTATACTCCGGAAATCGCAAAGCTTTGCATGGAAAAAATCTTTTTACCCACTGTAAACGCTATGAACGCAGAGGGACGCACCTTTAAGGGCTGCCTTTATTTCGGGCTTATGCTGACGGCAGACGGCCCTAAGGTAATTGAATACAACTGCCGTTTCGGCGACCCCGAAACACAGGTGGTTTTGCCCCTGCTTGAAAGCGACCTTTTCACGGTTATGCGCGCGGTTACAAACGGCACGTTAAAAAACACCGAGGTACGGTTTAAAAACGACGCCGCCGCCTGCGTTATAATAGCATCGGGCGGATACCCCGTAGCTTACAAAAAGGGCTTTGAAATTAAAATGGACGAAAGCGTAAAGGGCAGCGTTTTCGTGGCAGGCGCAGAAATTAAGGAAGGCAGGCTTGTAACCTCGGGCGGCAGGGTGCTGGGCGTTACCGCAACCGCCCCCACGCTTAAAGAGGCGCTCTGCGCGGCTTATGAAAAGGCAGAAAAAATTTCGTTTGAAAATGCGTTCTACCGCAGGGATATAGGCTTAAAGGCGCTTAACGCCGGAAAGGAAAACTGATATGGTATACCGTATATTTACAGAAA
>CAKSQS010000039.1 GCA_934486705.1 uncultured Eubacteriales bacterium | reverse complement strand
TTCATAAGGTAAATATGCTTGAAGAACAGTAAAAAGTATTATTTGGAAAGGCAGCTCAATAACTATGATAAAACCGGTTGATGCCGACTGCATACAGCTGCACCCGAAAAAGGCGGTTATGATGATAGGAACAAACGATATTTCGCGTACGGATTATGATTTTTGGTGGCGGAAAGACGGCGAAGCGGAGGAAACGGTACTTGCGGATTATAAAAAGAATGTGTCCGAGATGGTTAAAAAATGCGACGACGCGGGAATAGAGCTTTTGATCTGCTCTGTACCGCCGTCCGATATAGCGCCGCCGCAGGATAAAGAAAAACGCTGCCGTATGACTGCGGAAATGAATGCGTTTTTAAAAAGCCTCGGGAAAGAATACATAGACTTTGTACCCGTTCTTTCCGATGACGGAAAGACCTTCAAGACGGAGTATACACATGACGGAATACACCCGAATGCGGCGGGGTATCTTCAAATGGCAAACGAGATAAAGAAGCATATCGAAATAAATCAGGGATAAATTGAATCTGCTTTTGAAAACGCATATGATTTGCTCGGAATATACGGTGCGCGGTGAAATGGCGGAGTATTTAGGCGAGGAAAACACCGCAGAGGAATACCGCGCATTATTTGAAAAGGGCAAAGAGACCCTTGATAAAACCTTTAACGACGAATATTACGAGCAGCATATTGATATAACGGATAAATCCCTGCTTGATAAATTTAATGCCGCAAATGAATACTGGAATGCCGAAACCGCGCAGATTAAGTACCAGATATGCTCGGGCAGCGGCATAGACCAGGTGCTTGCCGATTGGCATACAGACCTTGTGGGGCTGCCGAATGTATTTGTAAAGGAGCACCGTAAAAGTGCGCTTGAGGCAATTTATAAATATAACTTTGTAAAAATGCACGATAACCATAACCCCTGCCGCGTTTTTGCTTGCAATGACGAAAAGGGCGTTACAATGTTCCGCTGGCCCGATATAAGCAAAAAGCCGAAAATACCCGTGCCTTACAGCGAGGAGTGTATGACGGGCTTTGAATATGCCGTGGCAGATAATATGCTGCAGTGCGGAATGGAAGACAAAGCGCTTGAAATTGTAAGGGCGATTCGTGAAAGATACGACGGCGAAAAGCGCAACCCCCGGGCGGGAATAGAGTGCGGCGCAAGCTATGCCCGCGCAATGGCTTCTTATTCGTTCCTGCTTACATACAGCGGATTTATTTTCGATTTGTCGAAAAAACGCATAGGCTTTAAGCCGATTAAAAACGGCAGATATTTTTGGTCGGTTGACGGCGCGTGGGGTACTGTTCGGTGTTCGGGTAAGGACTATGAGTTTACCGTTTTATATGGTATAATTGATCTTGAGAGCTTTGTAACGTCGCTTAAATCCGTTTCTGCCGTTTTAATAAACGGTAATCACGTCGATTATAAAACCGACAAAGGTACAATTGCTATAAACTGTGCTTTAAAAGAAAATGATACGCTGAAAATTCTTGAATAAGGAAGATTTATAAAGCCGATACGGATTTTGATTACAGTGGGAATGAAATGTCCGGAGTTTAACAAAATTATGACCGCTGCGGCGTGAAAGCCGCAAAATAGTGATATCAAGAAGAATTCAGAAAGAAATAGGGCGGTTTTAACCGATTTTACGGTCAATTATTCAGGTTTCTGTTGCAAAACCGTATTCGGCGCGTTATAATATAAATAATAAAGGCTGCCGCATGGCGGCTTTTCAAAGGCATTGCAGTTAGCATATCCTAACTAAAGAGAGCGATATAGATGAATATGAAAGAAATAATTTTGAAAACAATTATTGAAGGCTTAGGGCTTGGGGTTCTGCTCGTTTTGGTGTGTGCCGTGGGCATTCGCAAGGGCGCTGTAGGTATGGTGCATCTTTACAACCGCGAGGTGCAGAACCGCTGCGAAATCTAAGTGTGACAAATACATACATCTCGGAATGGAGCTTGCAGGCACGCGCCGTTTCGGCGAGCACGGCGTGCTGTATAATTTGATAAAATATACGAATACGGAAGAAAAGCGGGGAAGTGCAGAATGAAATATGCAGGTATGCCTTTAGGAATGTGGATGTTATTTTCCGACTCGTTTCGGAAACAGCTGACGGCGGTGTTCGGCTATGACAAGAACACGGCAAGGGTCGTCACGAAAAATGCAAAGCCGAAATATAAAGAGATAATCGCGGGCTTGCCGGAATTTGAAAAGGCAGATCGTTTTAAGATGAATATTGTCAATTGTGCAATGCTCGGGGCGTTTATACTCTCGATGCCGCAGCGCCCTGACGCGGAGCGTTTGACTGTATATTACGCCGATGCGATGATGACAAAGCCGATGAAGTGGTTTTGCCGCAAGAGCGGAAAAAACAAATTTACCGATAAGGATATTGCCGGAATGAAGGCAACCGCCGCGCTGAAGGCTGCCGACCGCAATCCGTATTCGTGGAATATGGACTATTATGAATACCCCGACGGCAGCGGATATGAGGGGCGCTTTACAAAGTGCGGCATATGTGTGTTGATGCAAAGGTTAGGGCTGTACGATCTTACCCCGGCGCTGTGTCACCTCGACTATACCATGAGCGAGGCGGGCGGTGCGGCGGATTTCGTGCGCGAATATACGCTTGCTTCCGGCGGACCGTACTGCGACTGCGGATATAAGAGGAAAAACGTATGAGTGATTTTAATGATATCGGAATTTCGCGAAAGCTCGATATGCTTTGGCGGAGCAGCACCAAACACATTCGTTTTTTATCCCGTTATATGGAATATTCTGCTCGTAATAATTATGGATATTGCACAGGCTATACAGATGCCTATAGCAACATGTATGTCCGTTATGAGCCGGAGCAGCACGAATAGCTTAATAGCGATTTGGTGCATAGCGGCAGCAATTTACGGAAGAAAGTTCGGATATAAGCTGCAATTGTAATATTAAGCAAAGAAGCCCCATATCGGTCATTTGACCGATATGGGGCTTCTATGTAATCATTGTACCATAATTTTATTGTTTGTGTTTGCCGTCAGTGGCTTTTTTTATTCTATCAAAGCTGTCATCGGAGAGACTGTGCTCAAGCCTACAGGCTTCTTTTTCGGCGGTTTTTTCGTCCACTCCGACATCTATAAGTCTCTGCTTGAAATAGCAGTGACGCTCATAAATCTTTTCGGCAACCGCACGACCGGTATCTGTCAGATACAGAAGATTGTCATTTATGGATATAAAGCCGCCCTTTTTCAAAAGTGAGACGGCACGGCTGACGCTGGGCTTGGTAACACCGAGCCATTCGGCAATATCGATTGAGCGCACAGCACCCTTTTTTCTCTCAATAATCAATACGGCTTCAAGATAATCCTCACCGGATGTATGTAATTTCATGCCGTTCACATCCTTTCTCATATGCTGCGAAAAGGTCCGTTTATATGTATGGTATAATTCAGTTAGCAGCCTCTAACTGAATTATACCAAAAAGCAAACGGAAAGTCAATCCGTTTGCCGAAAGAAAAGGGGACTATATGTAGGTTTACAATAGGTGTGTTACAGTTTCAGTTGGTATCAGCAACTGAAACTCTAACACAAACTATGCTGTATCGTCAAGCCCTAAGGCTTGTTATCAAAAGGGGTGGGCGAAGTCCGAGAGCCCTTTTGATATTACCGGGCTTTTAGGCTTTCTGTGGTTATTCCCACTCGACGAGGACTAAACAATTTCGCTTATGTATTTCTGCTTTTTGTTTGTCTCACTATTTTGATTTTACGATTTATCTGTATTATCCTATGCTAAAACGCCCTTGTTATCATTTTGTTATCGAGGTTGATAACAAGAATAATTTCACCGTGGATAATATGGAAGTGGTACGCTGATATTATAGTATATATTTGTTCTTGTTGCAACAGTAATTTTTAATTTCACGCACAGTTTTCAAAGTTTTGTGCGTGAATTTTTATTGCAACAATTCTTTTTTCGTGTTATGCTTGCGCTACAATAGGGACAAATACCTCCTTGCCTTGCTTGTTTCATCAAAAGAAATAAGGCAAGGCAGGAATAACTGTCATACCATACTTTAATGTATCCTTGTAAAACAAAGAAAAGTATGGTATGATTTCTTATATAAAAGTATGATTTTTGTCATAGCTTTTAATAAACGGATTAAAGAGGTGTTTTTATGGATAGCGTAACATCGGGATGTGTATTTCATAAATATTTAGATATTGACAATGCAAAAATTTTTACCATAGTCTGCTTGCCACAAGGCAGCGGTAAATTTCCAACGATTATTTATCGCAACCCTTATGTTGATGTTGCCGAACAACAAACCGAAGAAGAGATATGCGCAGATAAACTGCGTGAATATAAGGGCTGGCTTGATAATGGTTATGTTGTTGTCTTTCAGCATTGCAGAGGCAGAGGTAAAAGTACAGGCGACTGTGTTCCGTACATATATGAGAGGGAAGACGGACTGTTCTTACAAGATTGGATTAGAAAACAACCGTTTTATAATGGTGAATTGTATCTGTGCGGCAGTAGTTATACTTCATCGGTGCATTTTGTAACAGCACCTTTCGCTGAGGATATAAAAGGTGCTGTTCTTGAGGTGCAGGACTGTGAGCGTTATAACTGTAACTATAGAAACGGTTTTTATAAAATGGGATTGCACGGCGGTTGGTATGTAGGAATGTACAAGAAAAAAAGCAATCTTAAAAAGAATTTCACACCTGCATCCTACAATATGTTACCGTTGTCTGAATTCTCGAAAACTGTACTTGGTGAAAAGGCGGAGGATTTTGACGGAATATTAAAGCACCCTGATAAAAACGATTCATTCTGGAAAACACGTTACGGCGGCGGAGAAGCACATGAGGCAATAAAGCACGCTAATATCCCGATTTTACTAGTCACGGGCTTCTATGATATTTATACCGGCGGCGTTTTTGATATGTGGAATGGGCTTGATGAGCAAACGAAAGCAAAATCAGCCCTTGCTGTGCATCCTTTTGACCATGGTGGTTCAGGTGAAAATCAGCCTGTTTGTTTTGAAAATGGCATATTAAAAAATGAATTTAAAAACTATGCTATTCGTTGGTTGAATGCAATCAGAGGCAAAGAAGCTGTACCATTTGAAAATGGCAAAGTTACATATTATAAGTTGTTCGGTAATGAATGGTGTACTGATACCTTTAAAAATTCTGATAAAGCCAAAATAATACCGTTAGGACAGGGCGAAGTAACCTACTGTTATAATCCATATAATCCTGCGACTTTTAAGGGCGGTCTTTCTGCTAACTTTGACGGCAACGCTTGGCAAGATCCGCCGAATTCACGATATGATATTATTAGCCTATATACACCTAAATTCTTGGAAGATACTTTTATCAAAGGCAAAATGAAAGCAAAGTTAAAAGTAAAATCAAATTGTGAGGACACTTGTTTTTATATACGAATAAGTCTTTGTAAAACAGAGGGTGATTACGGCTTGCGTGATGACATAAATCAAATTTCGAATTTTGATTGTAATTATGTGCCCAATAATGAAATAGTAATGGATTTTTCTTTTGATGAACATGCATTTGTGATACATAAAGGTGAAAAACTTCGTATTGATATTTCATCATCTGCTCATCCGTACTATGTTCGGCACACAAATAATAAGGGCTTGTTTTCAGAACAAATAACCGCAAAAACAGCTGACAATACGGTAATTCTCGACAAATCATATATTGAAATTCCAATTGCTTGATTTGTTCCCAATTTAACACAAGCATATAATAAATCCAAACACACATACAATATTCGTGTGCTCAAATTTTACAATGGAAGAAGGTGAATGAGTGGACATTCAAAAGCAAGTAAAAGAGGTTATCATCAATAACGGCGGAATTGCGAAATCTGCCGATTTTGTCGCTGCCGGAATCAGGGCGGTAGATGTTGTAAATCTCTGCAACGCCGGAATACTTTCCCGTGTGCGACACGGTTATTATGAGCTTACGGAAAAGAGTGAGGTTTCCGAGGAACAGCTTCTTGCAACCCTTGTCCCGAAAGGAATCGTTTGCGTTGAATCGGCTCTTTTTCATTACGGCTACAGCGATTTTGCTCCACGCAAGTGGTCGATAGCAGTCCCTCGTTCTATGTCAAGGACAAAACTTAATGTGGATGTTCTCGCTCTGCAACCTTACTATGTGCAAGCAGAACTGTACGATTTGGGTAAAACCACAGATAATTTCAATGGCGTTCTCCTTCCCGTATATGACCGAGAGCGTACAATTTGCGATTGTTTTAAATACCGTTCAAAACTTGACAATGAGATTTTTAATAAAGCGCTCAATGCTTACGCAAATGATACACAGAAAAACCTGAGTAACCTTTCTGCATACGCAAAAAAGCTGCGTGTATATAAAAAAGTTACCGAACTGATGGAGGTATTGCTAAATGGCTGATATAGCGGCATCCGTGCTTGCACGACTGAAAAACAGGGCTCAGATAAGCGGCAGAAGCTATCAGCTTTGTCTGCAGCTCTTTTGCCAAGAGGAATTTTTGCGCCGTTTGGAAAAATCCAAATATGCAGAAAACCTTGTGCTGAAAGGCGGATTGTTCATCTATTCTCTTACCGACTTTGACAGCCGAGTAACGGTTGATGTTGATTTTTTGCTCAGACAAATGCCAAATACGCCCGAGCAGTTAAAAACCGTGCTGGAGGAAATTATCGCTACACCAACCGGCAATGACTTTATCACTTTTGAAATTAAAGATGTTGCACCTATCGCCGTTGCGAAAAAATATGCAGGAATCGGCGCATCGGTAGTCGCCCGTATTAAAAACACCAGAACACCGTTCAGTATTGATTTTGGCGTGGGTGATGTCATCGTGCCTAAACAGGAAAAACGAAAAATTCCGACACAGCTTTCCGACTTTGACGCTCCGACGGTAAATACATACTCTCTTGAAACAACCATTGCCGAAAAGATTGACGCTATTCTCAGCCTTATGGAGTTCTCCAGCCGAATGAAGGATTACTACGATATTTACTATCTTGCCAATAAATTTGATTTTGACGGTGCAACGCTGACCAAAGCACTACAAAAGACTTTTGAAAACCGTGGACACGCCTTTACGATTGAACAGTTTGAACAGGTACTAACCTTTGGCAACGATGATGCTATGCAGAAGAAATGGAAAGCGTTCAGCAAGAAGATTGACACTAAAACGGATGACTATAACACGGTATTAAGGACGATAAAAGCTTTCTTAACCGAGCCATTTACGGCTGCGGTAAAGGGCAATGAATATACTAAGCAATGGTCCACTGCCAATGGCGGGTGGATGTGATTTAGGAGGATATTATGAACAGGTTTGAAATTATAAACAAAATAGGTGATAAGTACCATATCGGTAATACTGAAAGTGGCGAATTTAGTTATGCACAAGCCTTAAAATCCGTTGGCAAAGATATTAAGGATTATCAAAAAGGGAACTCCGGAACACAACATCAGTATCTTGATCTTCGTTTTGAAAATGAGCGTTTAGCTGTTTTAATAGAAACAAAAAACAAGTTTAGCAAATGGGATAAAGCAAAAATACAGACTCAATTACAAGATTATGTACGCTTTGAGAAAGCATACTCAGACAAAAAGATCGTAGCCATTCTTGCCGAAATCGATGGGGACGAAGTATGGACTTGGTATGGTCAATCGGTTATCATTGATGATGAACATCGCATAGAACAAGAAACTGTTCTTCGTCCATTTGAAGAATACGAAAACCTGTGCTTTGGCAAAGTAAATGACAAAATAAAGGTCGTTGACTCTATTAAGACACTTAATGAAAAACTTCATTCTGACGGTATAAACGAGAAGTTGCGAAGCCAATTTGTTGGGACTTGCCTTCTTGCACTCAAAAATGGACTCGTATACCAAGATGTTAAAGAAACACTTAATCCTAAGACCGGGAAAAAGATGTCTCCAGAAAAAGTTATTCTAAAAAATATCAAAGATGTCTTAGAGGGGTTGCTTACTCGTGGCGGTGACTTAAATAAGGCAGGTAAACTTGCGGTTTTAAACAATAAAGTTCTTGGGGATCAAGATGTTACAAGTCTTACTTATGCAGAACTTAAGGATATTTTAAAATTTATTGACGATAATGTTGTGCCATATATAAATGACAAAAGCACTGCGGGACAAGATTTGCTGAACTTATTCTTTACTACGTTTAATAAATATGTTGGAAAGTCTGATAAAAACCAAGCGTTTACGCCTGACCACATTTGCGATTTTATGAGCAAGGTCGTTGGCGTCAATAAGAATTCTCGCGTTTTGGATCCCTGTTGTGGAAGTGGTGCATTTCTTGTTAGAGCTATGACCGACGCTATGGATGATTGCGATACTGAAGAAGAACGTGAAGAAGTAAAGAAAAATCAAATTTTCGGCATCGAATATGAAGAAGGTGCATATGGCCTCTCCTCTACCAATATGCTAATACATGGAGACGGAAATTCGAATGTTGTTCAAGACTCAATGTTTAAGCGTGCGAAATGGATCGCCGATAACAACATAAATATTGTTTTGATGAATCCACCTTATAACGCTACCAAGAAATGTTGTGATCCTGATTACACCAAGAATTGGGATGCCAAGAAAAAGGAAGATCCATCTAAAGGGTTGCATTTTGTAGAGTGGGTAGCTCGCCATGTCCCGTCTACTTGTAAAATGGCAGTATTACTTCCTATGCAAGCTGCTATTGGCAACAGTGGTGATGTAAAAGCATTCAAAAAGAAAATGCTTGATAACTATACTCTCGACGCCGTATTTTCGCTTCCTACAGAAATGTTCTATCCCGGAGCGGCAGCGGTTGCTTGTTGTATGATTTTTGATCTTTCTCAAAAACATGAAAAAGCAAATAAAGAAACCTTTTTTGGTTATTACAAAGATGACAAGTTCATCAAACGTAAAGGATTAGGTCGTGTTGAGCGTACCGATGCAGATGGCAATAGCCTATGGAATAAAACGGAAGAAATCTGGCTTGATTTGTACAAGAACAAAAAAGTAGTGCCAGGATTATCTGTTATGCATCGCGTTTCGTGGAAAGATGAATGGCTTGCCGAGGCATATATGGAAACTGATTATAGCACTTTATCAGATAATAGTTTTCAGAAAGTATTGAACGACTACCTATCTTATTTGGTGAAAGAAGGAACAGTATATGAAGATTGATTTAGAATCGTGGAAACCATATCAAATAAAAGCGTTCTTTGATATTCATCCAACAAAAGCATATAAAAATATGTCAAAAGACGAATTGTGTGATGGTGGCTCAACTCCTTTTGTTGTGAATTCTGCAGAAAACAATGGCATTGGTGGATATAGTTCGCTGTGTGCAACAGAACGAGCAGGAATAATCACTTTTAGCGACACTACTGATGGGAACACCTTTTTCTATCAGCCGCACGATTTTATTGGATTTGCGCATGTTCAGGGAATGTACTCAATTGATAGAATCTGGACAAAAAACGAACTGCTATTTTTAGTCTCTGTTTTATCCTTTGTTTGTTTTGGACGATATAATTATGGTCGAAAAATGACACGAGATAACATATTAAACACTTATGTTCTGTTGCCTTCAGACAAATTCAACAACCCGGATTGGGGTTATATGAACTCCTACATTCAATCATTACATCATAAATATCTTACAACTAAGATAAACGTCGATAATCAGATTACATTAAATACATCAGAATGGAAGGAATTCTACTTGCATCATATTTTCGATGCCGGCATGGGGAACGGAATAGATGCTGTTATGACAACCTGCAATGAGCCAAAGTACAACTATGTTTCCCGTGATAGTAATGGCAATGGAGTTGTAGGCTTCGTGGATGAAATAGAAGGAGAGAAGCCGTTTCCTGCAGGTGCAATGTCATTAGCTTTGGGAGGCAGCTTTTTGGGTTCTTGCTTCATTCAAAAGAAACCATTTTATACTGCACAAAATGTAGCTGTATTACAGGAGAAAGTCCCTTTGTCAGATCACACTAAACTATTCATTGCCACCATCATTCGAAATGAATGCAAGGTCAAATATCAAGCGTTTGGACGTGAATTGAACGCCCATTTTAGAAAAGACTTTACTATAAAACTTCCAGTCAAACATAATGCTGATGGTGTTGTGCTTGATGAAACACGCGAGTTTTCTGATGATGGCTATATTCCTGATTGGGATTGGATGGACAGTTATATGAAAACTTTACCTTATGGTGATAGAATATGAGGTTTAAACCATGAGTGAAATAAAAACTTCTGCAAAAGGAATAGACTATGCAAAACCATGTGTATTAAAAACTAAATCAAGGGTTTATTCTCAAGCTATGTTAATGAGTATTCCTCATAAACATTCCAAAAAGACAGATGTCTCATTAAAAATTGGAAGATATACACTTCCATTTGGTAATATTGAAACTCAAAAGCCCAAAAGCGAATTAACTCTTGACAATGATGAGTTAAACAGCCTTATTTCATATATTTCAGACAATTATACGCCAATTAACCTTGGCTCAGGCAAATATATCTGCGTTTCGGAAGATGACGAAGAGCTTATAAATAAATTTAAAGAGTTAGTTGAAAAGAATAGCGATACTGCCGAACTTCTGATTGAAAAAGGAATTCTGTCTGACAATGTATTTGTTGCTGCAACATCCATAAAAAAGAAAGATGCCCTTGTTGATTTTGAAAGAAATCTTAGAGAAGTATTACCTGAGTCATTTTGGCAGAATTGGTTTTCCGAAAACAAATGGGTTCTCGGTTCGGATTTTGCACAAATTATTGATGAGCGAAATATAGATACTGAGAATATTGCAGACTATATAATGCGTGCTTTTGACGGATTCGTAGATTTAGTCGAAATAAAAAAACCAAATGGTTTGCAGTTTTGGTCCGCAACAAAAGACCATAATAATTATGTTCCTTCCACTGATTTAGTTAAAGCTATTACTCAATGCCTCAACTATATTTATGCTATTGAGCGTGAAGCAAATAGTGTTAAATTCATTGAAAAGACAAAAAGCAAAGTAATAAAACCACGCTGTATTTTGATTTTTGGACGTTCCAATGATTGGAACGATGAACAGCGAGAAGCTTACAGAATACTCAATGCTGCATATAATCAAATATCAATTCTTACGTATGATCATCTTTTGTTCCGTGCAAAAAATGTATTAGGAATAACAGAAGACGTTGACACATCAGATGATGACGAGTTGCCATTTTAGCAAAAGAGTGCCGAGTGTGGCTTGCTTCCAAGGCCGCACTCGGCATAGTTTTTATATGAAGATTAAATCTGCATTAACGAATTCTGTTGCTCTATTACGAATGTTATTTATTCTACCAACCCACTCCATTTGATTGTCCGCCTTGAGTTGTTCCGTTAAATATTCTTCCTCGGCAAGTTCTTTTACCAGCCGAGAAAACATTTCTTCAGCCTGTCGGTCAATATCAGCAAGGTAACTGTTTAACTTGCCGCTTGTCAGCAGGTTGGTATAAAACGCCTTTCTGTGCTGCTTGATATACCGTAAGTGTCGCTGTCCCCATACGCCGATTGGCTGTTGTTCTTCAGCGGGTAATTTGAGGTCGGGCAGATAATAATCTCCCTGCAAGGTGTAACTGATGCCCGTTTTTTCGTCTGTGAAATGCTGTTTCATAATGAGTTCCTACCTTTCAATATTATTATTTTTTGAGCGTTTTCCACGCTCTCGGGTATGTGTTTGAGTTGCAATCCGTATCAAGAAAAAGACGATAAAAAGTCCTTAACTGCGGTAATCCACAGTTAAGGGCTTTTTATCGTCTAATACAGATTTATCAAATCGTTATCAAAAGGGGTGGGCGAAGTCCGAAAGCCCTTGATATTACTGGGGTTTTAGGCTTTCAGTGATTATTCCCACTCAATAGTTGCCGGGGGTTTGGAGGTTATATCGTACACAATGCGGTTTACGCCCTTAACCTCGTTTACTATGCGGCGGGATGCGGTATCAAGCACCTCGTACGGAATGCGCGCCCAGTCAGCCGTCATAAAGTCGCTGGTTGTAACCGCGCGGAGTGCTACGGTGTAATCATAGGTTCTGAAATCGCCCATAACGCCCACCGAGCGCATATCTGTAAGCACAGCGAAGTATTGACCTATCTCACGGTCAAGCCCCGCGTTTGCCACTTCTTCGCGGAAAATAGCGTCGGCATCCTGCAAAATAGCAATTTTCTCGCGGGTAAGCTCGCCGATAATGCGAACGCCGAGCCCGGGACCGGGGAAGGGCTGGCGGTACACCATATTTTCCGGCATACCGAGCTCTAAGCCTACCTTGCGTACCTCATCCTTAAATAAGTCTCTGAGCGGCTCTATTATCTCGTCAAAATCAACGTGATCGGGCAGCCCGCCTACATTGTGGTGGCTCTTTATAAGGGCGGCGTCGCCTACGCCCGACTCAATGCAATCGGGGTAAATAGTGCCCTGAACCAAGTAATCCACCTTGCCGATTTTTTTAGCCTCTGCCTCAAATACGCGTATAAACTCTCTGCCGATAATTTTGCGCTTTTGCTCCGGCTCGCTTATGCCGCGCAGCTGACCCAAAAACTGCTCGGACGCGTCAACCGATATGAGATTTATATTATAAGCGCCCCTGAACAGGTCGTTTACCTGCTTTGCCTCGTCCTTTCTAAGCAGTCCGTGGTCAACAAAAATACAAGTGAGATTTTCACCTACCGCCTTGTGCAAAAGCAGGGCTGCAACGGAGCTGTCAACTCCGCCCGAAAGGGCGCAGAGCACCTTTTTATTACCGATTTTGTTTTTAAGCTCCTCAACCGTGCGGGCGGTAAAGGAGGACATTGTCCACTCGCCCTTGCAACCGCAGACATTATAGATAAAGTTCCTTATCATTTGTGAGCCGAGTGGGGTGTGCATAACCTCGGGGTGGAACTGAACGGCGTAAAGCCTTTCCTTCGGGTTTTCCATTGCGGCAACGGGGCAAATATCGGTTTTGCCCACGATTTTAAAGCCGAGCGGCACTTGCTTTATGTAGTCGGTGTGGCTCATCCAGCAAACGGTTTTTGAGGGGATGTCCGCAAAAAGCTTACTGCTGTTATCAACCTTTACTTCAACCTTGCCGTATTCGCTCGCGCCCGCGGTAACTTCGCCGCCGAGCATATGCGCCATAAGCTGTGCGCCGTAACAAATGCCCATTACGGGTATTCCGAGCTCGAAAAGCTCCTTGCTGTAAAGCACGGCGTTTTCGCCGTATACGCTTTTAGGTCCGCCCGTTAAAATTATTCCCTTATATCCCGCAGCCTTTATTTCCTCAATCGGGGCGGTGTAGGGGCGAATTTCCGAGTAAACGTTGTTTTCTCTTACACGCCGAGCGATAAGCTGATTATACTGACCGCCGAAGTCAAGCACTAAAATCTTCTCCATTTTAACCTCCGCTTTTTTAAAAAAGATACATACATATTATATAATAAACCGTCGGGTTTGTCTATCCCGAAAAGCGCAGTTTTTAAATATTTTTATTTTCTTTGAAAAAAATAGAGACAAGAGCGGATTTTTAGTGTATAATGAATTTATTATGCTTTATAAGGAGCGAATTTAATTATGTGTGGCTTTACGGGCTTTACAAATTATATAAGGGACGACGGCACGGTGCTCGGGCGTATGATGGACAGAATTGTTCACAGAGGGCCTGACGCGTCGGGGCAGTTTGTTGATACCGATATTGCGCTCGGTTTCAGAAGACTCAGCATTATAGACCTTGCCGAGGGCGGTCAGCCTATGTTCAATGAGGATAAGTCCTTAGTGCTTGTTTTCAACGGCGAGATATATAACTTTAAGGAGCTGCGCGCCGATTTGCTTGAAAAGGGGCATATTTTCGCCAACAATTCCGACAGCGAGGTGCTGCTGCACGGCTTTGAGGAATGGGGCGAAAGCATGGTACCGCGCTTGCGCGGAATGTTTGCGTTCGTTATTTTCGACCGCCGCGACCGCTCGCTTTTCGCCGCGCGCGATATGTTCGGCATAAAGCCGTTTTACTATACCTTTATGGGTGAAAGCTTTATTTTCGGCTCGGAGATAAAGTCGTTTTTGGAGCACCCCGATTTCAAAAAGGAGCTGAACGAGGACGCGCTTGCGCACTACCTTTCTTTCCAGTATTCCCCCACCGAGGAAACGTTTTTCAAGGGCGTTTACAAGCTGCCGCCCGCGCATTATTTCACCTTTAAAAACGGCGAAATGAAGAAAACACGCTATTTCAAGCCCGATTTCAACGCGCAGGACGGCGTGCTTGAATACTTTGCCGATCTTACCGATAAAGCCGTGCGCGAATCGGTTGCGGCGCATAAGATAGCCGACGTTGAGGTAGGCTCTTTCCTTTCAAGCGGTATTGACTCAAGCTATATTGCCGAGGCGGCGAATGTTGATAAAACCTTTACCGTGGGCTTTGAAAGCCCAGACGGCGACCGCTACAACGAAATACATTTTGCAAAGAAATTTGCCGATACAATAGGCGTTGAGAATATTTCCAAAATTATAACTCCCGAGGAATACTGGGGCACTTTCCCGAAAATTCAGTACCATATGGACGAGCCGCTTGCCGACCCTGCCGCAATAGCGCTTTACTTTGTAAGTCAGCTTGCAAGCAAATACGTTAAGGTGGTAATGTCGGGCGAGGGTGCAGACGAGCTTTTCGGCGGCTACCGCATTTACCAAGAGCCGATAACCCTTACCGCTTACGATAAGCTGCCCTTCGGCATTCGCCGCGTTGTATCGAAAATTTGCGAGCATTTGCCGCAAAAGCACGGTATAAACTACCTTGTGCGCCGCGGCAAAACGATCGAGGAGCGGTTTATAGGCAACGCATCGATTTTCAGCACAAAGGAGCGAAACGCGCTGCTTAAAAGCGAGACCGCGAAAAAAGCCGTATCGCCGCAGGTGCTTTGCAGTAAATTTTATGACGAGGTTAAGGGCAAAGACGATATTACCAAAATGCAGTACCTTGATATAAATATGTGGCTTATGGGTGATATTCTTCTTAAAGCCGACAAGACAAGTATGGCAAATTCGCTTGAATTGCGCGTGCCTTTCCTTGATAAAAAGGTTATGGAATTGGCAGAGACTATACCGCTTAATTGCAGGGTAAGCACCAAAACCACAAAGTTAGCGCTTAGAAAGGCCGCAGAGAAAACTCTGCCGAAGTTAACCGCCGAAAAGGATAAGTTAGGCTTTCCCGTGCCGATAAGGGTATGGCTTAAAGAGGACAAATACTATAACACGGTAAAGGAAGAATTTACGGGGGATATAGCCGAAAAATTCTTCAATACCGAAAAATTGGTTGCACTGCTTGATAATCACCGCGCAGGCAAGGCGGATAACAGCCGCAAAATATGGACGGTGTATACCTTTATAATCTGGTATAAGCAATATTTTACGGAGGTTTAAATCATCCCGGGGGGATTTTATGCTTAAAAAAGCGTTTAAAGCCGCATGGCCCAAAACAATACCCATAATGGCGGGTTTCCTGTTTTTAGGCTTTTCCTACGGCGTTTATATGAATGTTTCGGGGTTCAGCTTTGTTTACCCCATGGTTATGAGCGCGGTGATATACGGCGGCTCGCTTGAATTTCTCACCGTTTCAATGCTGCTTTCGCCCTTTGCGCCGCTGCAGGTTTTTACGGTCAGCCTTATGATTCAGGCGCGCCACCTGTTTTACGGCATTTCAATGCTTGAAAAATTTAAGGGCACGGGGCTTAAAAAGTTTTATCTGATTTACGGTATGTGCGACGAGACCTTTTCTGTAAACTATGTTGCCGATATACCGGCGGATGTTGACCGCGGCTGGTTTATGTTTTTCGTAACCCTTTTAAATCAGATATATTGGGTTGCGGGGGCAACTTTAGGCGGGCTTTTCGGCTCGCTTATAACCTTTAATACAAAAGGGCTTGATTTTGTTATGACGGCGCTTTTCGCCGTGATATTTTTAGACCGCCTTATGACCGAGAAAAAGCACTATACCGCGGCAATAGGCGTGCTTTCGGCGCTTGCCTGCCGCCTTATATTCGGGGCGGATTCCTTTATGCTGCCGACAATGGGGCTTATGCTTTTACTGCTTACGGCGTTCAAAAAGCCGCTTGAAGGGTCGGGTGGTCTTGAATGACGGTAACGCAGCAGATAATTACCATAGCCCTTTGCGCGCTTGCCACAATGCTGACCCGATTTTTGCCCTTTATGCTTTTTTCGGGCAAGCGCAAAACGCCCGAATACATAAATTACTTAGGCAAGGCGCTGCCCGCCGCAATATTCGGTATGCTTGTGGTTTACTGTCTTAAAAACGTCAGCGTTACATCGGGCAGTCACGGGCTGCCCGAGCTTATATCGCTCTGCGTTTTAACCGCGCTGCATTTGTGGCGCAAAAAAATGCTGCTGTCAATAGCGGGCGGCACGGTTTGCTATATGCTGCTTGTGCAGTTTGTGTTTGTATAATACCGCAGGGAACAGGAAATTTCTTGTTCTCTGTGAGTTTTTTACTGCCTTTTTCGTGTAATAGGTGAAAAGCTTTTCAAATGGGGGCGGATAAATGGATAGCGGGGCCTTTAATTACCGCCGTTTCCGTGACGGCGGGGATGAAGACGGATTGGTGGAAATAATAAAAGAATACAAGGACGGACTGATTTTTTACCTTAACAGCATTGTGGGGAATATTCATACGGCGGAGGAGCTGACCGAGGATACCTTTGTACTGCTCGGAACAAAAAAGCCGCGCGATAAAGGCACGGGCTCGTTTAAGACCTGGCTTTATACGATAGGGCGAAATATTGCGATTGACAGCCTGAGGCGTAAACGCCGTGTAAAAGAGCTATCCGACGTGGAATATGCAAATACAGCCGCAGACGAAGCGAGCCTTGAGGACTCGTACATTCGCGAGGAGCGGAAAATCACCCTTCACAGGGCTTTAAACCGCCTGAAACCCGAATACCGCCAGGTGCTGTGGCTTATGTATTTTGAGGACCTTTCCGCTAAGGAAACCGCCTGTGTTATGAAAAAGAGCGTTCACGGCATAGAAACGCTTGTATACCGCGCCCGAAAATCACTTAAACTCACACTTGAAACGGAGGGTTTTATTTATGAAGAGCTATAATGAAATGGCGCAAAGCGTGCTGAACCGCATAAACGAATATGAAACGGTAAAAAAACGGAAAAAGAAAATATTTATAAGAGCGGCTTTTCCTGCCTGCTGCCTGTGCGCGGCGGTTATTGCGGGGGTTGCAATACACGGCGCGGGTGAAAACGGCACTGTTCCCACGCCGCAAAGCAGTTCGCCCGACAGTCGGGAGAATATTTCCGAGAGCAGTGAAAATTCATCCGGCTCTGACGGAAAAAAGTTTGCTTATGCGGACGATAGGTGCGGAGTGGTAATTGTTGACGGCAAGGTGTATATACAGTATTTTACCGATTATGCAATAGACGAGACCTTTACCGCCGATAAATCTATAGGCGACGCGCGCGACTTTGAGGGAACGTATAAAAGTATGGACGGTGTTACATCGGCTGAAATTTATACCGTAAAGGAAAGTAAAAACGTACTGCTTGTAAAGCTTAGCAACGGCGGAACGGTAGTGCTTATAAGAGATGGCGAGCTTTGCGTGGGCGGAAAGGACTACTGCTTTTACGGCTACGGCAGCGAGGGTGAGAAAAAGGAAAAACGCATCGGTAAAGCAAAGCCGTATATAATAGACGTGCCCACAAGAGGGAACAATATCAGCCCCGATGACGTGTTATGGACGGTGAGCGGGGACGAAAACAAGCTTATAGCCGTGAAATCGGACGGAACGCAGAACGTTTACAAAGCCGTAGAATAAACCAAAATTGCCAATGACCCCTGGGGCGTTTATTAAAACAGTATCAAGCGAAATTGTCAACCTAAAAATAAATTTAGGTTGACAATTTCGCTTTTATGGTTTACAATATCACAAGTCAGGGGATGTTGTAATGAAAGAAAATACCAAAAAAAGAACGCTTAATTTAATAATGGCGGCGTTGTTTACCGCAATTACCGCCGTGCTTTCGCAAACGGCTATACCCACTCCGTTTGATGTTCCGCTTACCCTGCAGACCTTTGCCGTGGCGCTGTGCGGCTATGCCTTGGGTGTTAAGTGGGGGCTTGCCTCAATTGTTACATATATACTTTTGGGCGTGTGCGGTGTGCCTGTTTTTTCAGGATTTAAGGGTGGTGCGCAGGTGCTTTTCGGGGCTACGGGCGGTTTTATTTTCGGCTTTTTATTCTTAGCGGCGCTTTGCGGCACGGCGGGAATAATTAAGAACAAATACCTTAAAATACTCCCCGGGTTTTTAGGGCTTGCGGTTTGCCACCTGTTAGGCACGGTGCAGTATGCGGTTATTTATAAAATGTCGTTTATACCTTCGTTTTTGCTGGTTTCGGCGCCTTATCTTTTAAAGGACGCGGTATCTGTTGCAGCGGCGTTTTTGCTGGCGGTTTATATTAAACGGCTGTTTGTGAAAATGCATATATCAGCCTAAAAATTTTTCAACCTCGCGGTTAAACTCAACGCTGTTGGTTTTGGCAATTGAATGACCGCCCTTTAAAAAGCAAAGCCTTGAATCGGGCAGGGAAGAGGCTATAAGCTTTGTGTGCTTTTCCTTTATTACGTCAAGCGTGCCTGCAATTACAAGCACGGGGCACTTAATGCTTTTAAGCTCCTCGGGGCGAATGTTCGGCTGCTTTGCCATTAGGTAAAGCAGCTCCTTGCGGCGCTCGGCACGGCGGCTGAAGCGTGCAGCAAGCCCGAAAACGGCGTACAGCGCCTTAACAGGAATTAAAAAGGAATTTTTAAGCCCCGAGGGGAAAAGGTTAGCGCCGTTAAGCACTAAGCTTATAACCCTTTCGGGGTATTTTAAGGCAAAAATAACGGCGATGTTGCCGCCGTCGGAAAAGCCTAAAATATTTGCTTTTTCAATATTAAGGATGTCAAGCAGGTTTAAAAGGTCCTCGGCAAAGGTTTCAAGGGTAAAGGGCTTGTTTCCGCGCGGGGATGAGCCGTGACCCCGCGTATCAACCGCTATTACACGGTACTCATTGGAAAAGTGCTCGAATTGGTTGACAAAATAGCCGCTGTCCTCTCCGTTGCCGTGGAGAAGAACAAGCGGCGTGCCGTAGCCTTTTTCGGTAAAATTCAGCGAAAAGCTCATTGCTGCTCTCCTAATGCTTTAAGGTGCTTTTTAAGAGCGTCAAAGGTTTTATCGCATATATTGTGTTCAATTTTGCAGGCGTCGGCTGCGGCGGTTTCGTCGTCAACGCCTATCCTCTTTAAAAATTCGGTTAGCACATTGTGCCGTTCGTAAATTTTACCCGCAATTTCTTCGCCTGCGTCGGTAAGGGTAATATACCCGCCGCCGTCAACCGTTATATATCCGCCCTCTTTTAAAAGACCTATTGCGCGGCTTACGCTCGGTTTTGAAAAATTCATATATTCGCTCACGTCAATAGAACGCACACAACCGATTTTGCGGCTTAATATAAGTATTGTTTCGAGATACATTTCTCCCGATTCCTGAAGATGCATATTAACGTTCCTTTCACGGTTACTGTATTATATAATATCACACTGTGTAATTTAAAACAAGTGTTTTGCGTTTAATATTTGCGTATTTCAAGGCTTGCGTCGTCTGTGCCCTTTTCTATTGAGCGTATTACTATGTAATATCCGTATTCATCATCCACCTTAACATACACGCGGTCGCCCGTTTTTCTGCCCATAAGCGCCTTGCCCATAGGCGAAAAGCGGCTTATAAGCCTTTCAAGCGAATTTTGCCTGAGCGAGGTTACTATGCGCACCTTTTCCACCGCGTCATCCTCTTCAACATAGTATTCAACGGTATCGAAAATACCGACTTCATCGGGGCGGCTTTCGGGGTTTATGACCTTTGCGGTTTTAATCATATTGCGCAGGTATCTTATTCGGCTTTCGTTTTTGCCGCGCTCGCGCTTTGCGGCGTGGTACTCGGCGTTTTCGCTTAGATCCCCAAAGCTGCGGGTAAACTTTACTTCCTCTAAAATTTTGGGGCGCACTACCGTAATGCGGTATTCAAGCTCCTCTTTCATTTTGTCAATATCTACCTTGGTCAATTCGTCGTACATAGCAATACCTCAATTTTAAAACGCCCCTTGCCGTTTTTCGGTGGGGCGTTTAACTTTATTCTGCGTGCGTTTCTTCCGTTTCGCGGCTTTCGTTTTTCACCTCAACGGTTATTTCGTGGGTCATAATGTCATCAGCCTTGGTAACGGTAATGCAAAGATTTTTAAATTCCAGCTTATAGCCGACCTCCGGTATTGAGCCCGTCATTTCGGTAAGCCAACCGTTTACGGTTGTCGAGTCGGTCTCAAGCTCATCGTCGTCTATCGAGAAAAACTCTTTAAAATCCTCAATGGACGCGGTGGAAAGCACACGGTATGTATTATCCCCGATCTTTGAAAATTCGGTTATTTCCTCGTCGCGCTCGTCCCATATCTCGCCCACAAGCTCCTCCAATATATCTTCCATTGTAACAACGCCTGCGGTTTCGCCGTATTCGTTAACCACAACCACCATATGTGCGTGGGTTTTCTGCATATCCTTGAAAAGAGAATCAAGGCTTACCGTTTCGGGCACATATTCGGGCTGGTGAAGAATTGATTTAAGGTTAAAGCCCGGTTCTGCGCGCTTAATTAAATAATCGCGGGTGTGGAGTATACCCACTATGTGGTCAATATCGTCGTTATAAACCGGTATTCGCGAGTAGCCCTCTTCGTCTATAAGCTGCATAATTTCCTCATCGGTGCCGTCAAGCGAGACGGAAACTATGGATTTACGCGAGGTCATAACATTTTCTGCGGTAAGCGTATCAAGCTTGAAAACGTTTTTAATATACTCAATGTCGTTTTCATTGAGCGAGCCCTCGTCCGCTCCCGCGTCAAGCATAAGCACAATATCCTCTTCCGAAACAGGTTCGTCCTTTTCGCGCGGGTCAATACCTATAAGCCGTAAAACCGCGTTGGTAGAAACGGTTAAAAACCAGATTATGGGGTTTAATACCGCCGCTAAAAATGAAATGATACCGCAAACGCCGTTTGCAAGCTTTTCCTTGTGTTTCATTGCTATTCTTTTGGGAACAAGCTCGCCCAAAATAAGGGTAAAATAAGAAAGAATAATTGTTATAAGCACTACCGATACGGTATTAACCGTGCCCGTGTACTTTTCGGCAATTCCGAACGTTTTTATTATTTTAGCCGAAAATCCCTCGGCAAAGTTATCCGCCGCAAAAGCAGAGCCCAAAAAGCCCGCTAAGGTAATGCCTATTTGAATGGTGGAAAGGAAACGCGTGGGCTCTTCTATTATTTTAAGCATCTTAGCAGCCTTTTTGTCGCCCTCTTCTGCCTGCGCGCGCACCTTTTTTTCGTTTATGGATATTACCGCTATTTCGGTAGCGGCGAAAAATGCGTTAAGAAAAATAAGTATAAGCTGTAATAACAGTTGTTTTAACATTTGTAAGAATTTACCTCCGTTTTTAATTCATATATCTTTGCCCGTTTTATCAATTAACATTGCGCATTAAGCGCCCGGCAACCGACGTATGAATTTTATACACGCGGTAATTCTTTAAATAATACTCCCTGCTACTTCGGGGAAGCGGATCCACAAAACCATCTCCTTTAAATATATATACATTTCAATTATACATAAAACGCGGTAAAGAAATGGTAAAGATTTTATTGCAAAGCGCCGTTTTTTGTTATATAATATAATCGGTGGTAAATATGAGCAATAATAAATACAAGATTTTAATTGCCGACTCGGATGAAAAGGCGCGCAAAGAGCTGTCGGTACTGCTTGAAAATGACGGATATAAGGCTATAAGCGCGGCAACCGCGGGCGAGGCTGTGCTGATGTTAAGATCCTATACGCCTGATATTATAATTTCGGAAATGTCTCTGCCTGACGGGGACGGGCTTTCTTTAATTGAGAGAGCGGGGGAAATATCGGGCGTTCCCGTAATAATTTTATCCGAAAACGGCGAAGAAGAAAGCAAGGTGGCGGCGCTTGATATGGGAGCGGTTGATTATATTACAAAGCCTTACGGCACGGCAGAGCTTACGGCGCGTATAAGGGCGGCGCTGAGAAACAGCCGCAGAGCGCAGGACGGTAAAACGGAAGCTTTTTCGCTTTGCGGCGTTAAAATAGATTACGGCGCGCGCCGATTTTTTGTAAACGGAAAGGAAATATGCCTTACCCAAAACGAATATAACATATTGGCGCTGCTTGCGCTGAACGCGGGAAAAATAATGACGTACAGGGAAATTATTAAGTCGGTTTGGGGGGATTACTCCGACCGCGGCAGTATTAAAAGATTGCAGGTTAATATGGCAAACATAAAGAAAAAAAGCGATGTAAACGGCTTGATTGTAAACGTGCCCGGAGTCGGATACGGAATAAAGAAAAAATGAAATATTGCTACTTGTTTTGAATTGAATAATGTGTTATAATTAAGTCAAAATTAGAATGGGGGAGAAGTTGGATTTGAATACAGGAATTACAAGAGAAACGGCTGTCGGGCTGCTCCTCAAATATAACGGTGAAAAGTTCCACATACAGCACGCGGTTACGGTTGAAAACGTTATGAAAGGCTTTGCAAAAAGGCTCGGCTACGCGGATGAAGCCGCCGAGTGGGGTATAGTTGGGCTTTTGCATGATGTGGATTTTGAAAAATATCCCGAGCAGCATTGCATAAAAGCGCCCGAGCTGCTGAAAGAGGTAGGGGCGAGCGACGAGCTTATACACGCCGTGTGCTCCCACGGGTACGAAATAACGGTTGACATAAAACCCGAGCACGAAATGGAAAAGGTGCTTTTTGCCTGTGATGAGCTTACAGGACTTATAGGCGCGGCGGCGCTTATGCGACCCTCAAAAAGCGTTTCGGATATGGAGCTTAAAAGCCTTAAGAAAAAATTTAAGGATAAAAAATTCGCCGCGGGATGTTCAAGAGAAATTATTTCAAAGGGTGCAGAAATGCTCGGTTGGGAGTTAGATAAGCTGCTGGGCGATACCCTTGAGGTAATGCGGGACGCGGAAAAGGACATTGCAAACGACTATAAAGAGCTTACGGGTGAAGAACTATGAGAAAAACCAAAATTGTATGTACCTTGGGTCCTGCCTGCTCGGATAAGCAGACCCTTATAGAAATGTGTCACGCGGGTATGAACGTTGCGCGGCTCAACTTTTCGCACAATACTTATGCCGACCACGAAAAGCGAATTGCGCTTATTAAAGAGGTGCGCGAGGAATTGGGGCTGCCGATAGCCATAATGCTTGATACAAAAGGTCCTGAATACCGCATTAAAACTTTTAAAAACGGCAAAATAGCGCTTAAAGAGGGCGATATGTTCACCTTTACCACAGATGAGGTTGAGGGGGATGAGACCCGCGTTTCGGTAAATTACAAGGGCTTGCCGCACGACCTTGAAAAGGGCGACAGAATACTTTTGAACAACGGGCTTTTAGCCTTTGAGGTTACGGATAAAACCGATACCGATATAAACTGCCGCGTGGTAATAGGCGGAGAGCTGTCTGACAGAAAAAGTATGAGTTTCCCGAATAAAACGCTGAAACAGAAATATTTGAGCGACCAGGATAAGCAGGATATAAAGTTCGGAATAGAGCACGATATTGATTTTATTGCCTGTTCGTTTGTTTCGTGCAGGCAGGACCTTTTGGATGTTAAGGAATACCTTGCGGAAATAGGCGCGGAGGGAATAGACCTTATTGCAAAAATAGAGAACAGCTCGGGCGTGGATAATATTGAGGAAATAAGCGGCGAGTGCGACGGAATAATGGTTGCGCGCGGCGATATGGGGGTTGAAATTCCTTTTGAGGAGCTGCCCGCAATACAGAAAAAAATTATAACAAAGTGCCGTATGCTCGGCAAACGCGTTATAACCGCCACGGAAATGCTTGAATCTATGATTTACAACGCAAGACCCACGCGTGCGGAAATATCCGACGTTGCAAATGCGGTTTACGACGGCACAAGCGCAATAATGCTCTCGGGCGAGACCGCCGCGGGGAAATACCCGGTTTTGGCGGTTCAGTCAATGGCGCGCATTGCGGAGAATACCGAAAATAATATTCACTATGATAAGCGCTTTTTATCGGCTGAATTTAAAATTAAAAATACGGTTGACGCAATTTCGCACGCCACCTGCGGTATGGCAATAGATATTGACGCTAAGGCTATAGCGGTTTGCAGCCTTTCGGGTATGACCGCACGTATGGTTTCGCGCTTCCGCCCGCCTGTTGATATTGTGGGGCTTACCACAAGCGAGAAAACATGGCGTAAATTGGCGCTTTCGTGGGGCGTAACCCCGCAAATGTGCGAGAATTACCCCTCTACCGATGTGCTTTTCTATAATGCGCAAAAGCTTACCAAAAAGGTTTTGGGGCTGCACGACGGCGATAAGATAGTAATTACGGGCGGCGTTACAAACGGTAAATCGGGTAATACCAATCTTATTAAGGTTGAAAGAGTGTAATTTAAAAGAAAACGAAAAAAGATTGCAAGCCTATTCGGAACGGGTGGGAATGCAGTCTTTTTATGCTGTAAGAAAAAGGAGTTGAATACAGGTGGATAAGTTTGTTTTACATTCAAAATACAAGCCGACAGGCGACCAGCCCGAGGCTATAGATAAGCTGACAAAGGGCGTGGAAAACGGCTTGACAGAGCAGGTTCTCTTAGGCGTTACCGGTTCGGGCAAGACCTTTACAATGGCGAATATAATAGCAAATGTCAACCGCCCCACGCTGGTTTTGGCGCACAATAAAACCCTTGCCGCACAGCTGTGCTCGGAGTTTCGGGAATTTTTTCCCGAAAACGCTGTTGAATATTTTGTCAGTTAGCAGGCCTGATATATCAAAAACCCAGTGTTTATGCGGGTTTGCGGGACATCGTAACACGAAAAAACACATCGTAAAACGGCATAATTCAGATAAAATTGTGACCT
>CAKSQS010000038.1 GCA_934486705.1 uncultured Eubacteriales bacterium | reverse complement strand
GGGAGAATGAAATGTATTCTTTTTTGCTTGCTCTTATTTATATTGCGTTTATAAGTCTCGGTCTGCCCGATTCGCTGCTCGGCTCGGGCTGGCCGGTTATGCACGCCGAGCTTAACGTTCCCGTTTCCTTTATGGGAATTGTTTCAATGATAATTTCCGGCGGAACAATTTTATCAAGCCTTGCGTCCGATAAGCTTACCAAAAGGTTAGGCACACAGGTTGTAACCGTGGCCAGCGTTTTTTTAACCGTTATTGCCCTGTTCGGCTTTTCCTTTTCAAACAGGTTTTGGATGCTGATGCTCTTCGCCGTGCCCTATGGCTTGGGAGCAGGGGCAATTGACGCGGCGCTTAATAACTATGTGGCGCTGCATTATAAGGCAAAGCATATGAGCTGGCTGCATTGCTTTTGGGGCGTGGGTACAATAGTAAGCCCGTTTATTATGGGCTTTGCGCTTACAAATTTAAACTGGAACGGCGGCTACCGCATAGTCGGCTTTATACAGCTGGCAATAGCAATATTACTGCTTATAACCCTACCGGTTTGGCGTGTTAACAAAACGTCAAATGAAACGGTGGGGAAAAGCATAGGCTTATTGGGCGCGCTGAAAATTAAGGGCGTACCCTTTTTGCTCACAGGCTTTTTTGCTTATTGCGCCGCTGAAAGCACAGCAATGCAGTGGGCAAGCACCTATTTTGTTGAAGTGAAAAAAATTCCCGCCGAGCGCGCCGCCTCATTTGCCGCGTTATTCTACATAGGCATTACCGCAGGAAGATTTATAAGCGGCTTTATAACCGATAAGTTAGGCGACCGCAGAATGATACTTACGGGCACTGCCATTTTGATTTTCGGAATTATAGTATTGCTTATTCCCGTAAAATCATATGAAGCCGCGTTTGTTGCGTTTCTTATAATCGGGCTTGGCTGCGCACCTATTTACCCTTGCATAATACATTCCACACCCAACAACTTCGGCGCGGAAAATTCCGGGGCTATTATAGGCATACAAATGGCAAGCGCCTATGTCGGCTCAACCTTTATTCCGCCGCTGTTCGGGCTGTTGGGTAACTCTGCAGGCTTTGCGATTATGCCGATTTTTCTGCTTGCTTTCTTTACTTTAATGATAATAATGACAGAACTGACATTCCGTACTACCGAAAAGTAAAAATACTATGTAATTATTCTATACGCACAACCGCCCTTGCAAAGACTTGCTTTGCAAGGGCGGTTGCTGTGTTATCAATGCTTTCTGTCTGCTGTGACCTGACCTTCCTTTATTCCCTCGGTACTGTCGGGAACAAATATGATTTTAAACGTCAGCATCATAAGCTTTATATCTTCAATTACCGATTGATTTGCTATATACATAAGATCCATCTGAACCTTATCATAGGGCGGGGTATTGTACTTACCGTAAACCTGAGCGTAGCCTGTAAGACCCGCCTTGACCTGAAGGCGCAGCGCAAATTCAGGCATGGTTTTTTCATATTCCTCAAATATTTCGGGGCGCTCGGGTCTGGGGCCCACAACCGACATATCGCCCCTTAGAATATTGAACACCTGCGGCAGCTCGTCTATCCTTAATTTTCTGATTATTTTACCCACGGGGGTAATTCGGCTGTCGTTTTCGCTTGCAAGCCGTGCAACGCCGTCTTTTTCGGCGTCAATGCGCATACTTCTGAACTTTATAACATTGAAAATCTTTTTGTCCTTAGTGTAGCGCGCTTGCTTGTAGAATACCGGGCCGCCGTCGTGCGCTTTTATGGCAATGGCGGTTGCAAGCATAATAGGGCTGGAAATAATAATGCAAAGCAGCGAGAAAATTATATCTCCTATTCGCTTGGCAATATAGTAAAAAAGTGAATTTCCCGCTCTTGCACAACGGTAAACCGGTACATTGAGCAGCTGTATTGTGCGGCTGCCGCGGATTATTGTATCGGATATTTTCGGCTTTACATATGCTACGCGCTTGTTAGCAATGCAGAATTTAACTACCTCGTTGCGATATTCAGACGGAACGCCGCATAAAAACACCGCGTCCACCTTCATTATTTTTTCATAAAGCTCCTCAAGCGGGACTTTCGATGCGTTTACGGTTTTCACCACATTAAAGCGCCTGTCCATACTGCGTATGCCTTTGAGCGACAGGTAAGAATCTATATTATCAAAGACTACCAAAGTATCCTTGGGCTTGTGAAGGGTGTAGTATACCCTGTCGGCTGCGATTGCCCACAGTATTGCAAAAGCCGAGAACAGGGCGAACATAATTAAAAACTGCCCTACCTCTACCAAGCGGAAGCTTAAAAGTGAGAAGATAAAGTAACAAATTATCTGCCAAATAAATATTGTTATTATTTGCGAAAAGGCGACGTCGGTAGCGGAGCTTGTCCCTATATTAAACGCGCCGTATACACGGGCTATAAAAACATAGGATATAAGCACCAGTGCAAACATAAAGTAGTGCCCGAGTCTGTAATATGGTGTAGGAGCCTCTTTGTTAAAATAACTTATCCAGCACCAAATAACCGAGCCCGCGAACAGGCAGGAGATCAACGCTTTCAATCCGCCCAAAATAAGTTTTTCAAGCATATATTTTCTGTTATTCATTGCAAAACCTCACAAAAAACATCAAACGCGCGCAGCCGCAACGGTATTTTTAATTGTAATGTAAAACTATATTACTACAAAATTCGCGGAAATGCAACAAAAATATGGGGCGGTATTTATACCGTCACAATTTCCACGCTTTCAATCAGAACGTCTTCGCACGGAACATCGTTGTTCGTTTCAACTGCGGCTATTGCGTCTACAATGTCCATTCCGTCGGTCACCTGACCGAATACCGTGTGGCGGAAATCAAGCCACGGCGTGCCGCCGAGCTCGGCATAAGCGGCGGTTATATCGGCAGGAAAGCCGTTATCTTCAAGGTCGCGCATTTGCTCGAGCATATTTGCGGGCACATCCCTTGCCTGAACTATAAAGAACTGGCTGCCGTTTGTGTTAGGCCCTGAATTTGCCATGGAAAGCGCGCCGCGCAGGTTGTGCAGCTCCGGGTCAAATTCATCGGGGAAGCTGCCGCCCCATATGGATTCGCCACCTGTGCCGTTGCCGCGCGGGTCGCCGCCCTGAATCATAAAATCGTTTATAACACGGTGAAATTTAAGCCCGTTATAATATCCGTTTTTTGAGTGGGTCACAAAGTTTTCCACCGTTTTAGGCGCTTTTTCGGGGAACAGCTTAATTTTAATATCCCCCATATTTGTGTGCATAACCGCCAAAGTATCTCCCTTTTGCGGTGTTGATAACTGAATTGCTGCCATAATTGATTTACCTCCGATTGATTTTTGCTTTTAATACTTGTATTTTACTACTATATATTGTATAATACAAGTGCTTTTATAAAATTAAAAGGAGTAGTCTTTATGAAATGCCCTTTTTGCAGCTTTGAGGAAAGCAAGGTAATTGATTCCCGCCCGACGGACGAGGGTCAGAGAATACGCCGCCGCAGGGAGTGCTTAAGCTGTGGTAAGCGCTTTACTACCTACGAAATTATTGAAAGCCTGCCGATAATCGTTATAAAAAAGGATAAATCGCGCGAAACCTTTAACAGGGACAAGCTTATGACCGGGCTTTTGCGCGCCTGCGAAAAGCGCCCGGTATCAATCGATACGCTTGACAATATGATTGATGAAATCGAAACCACACTGCAAAACTCGCTTGACAGAGAGGTAAGCAGCGAAAAAATAGGTCAGCTTGTTATGGAAAAGCTTAAAAAGATAGACGAGGTGGCGTATGTTCGCTTTGCCTCGGTTTACCGCCAGTTTAAGGATATAAACACGTTTATGCGCGAATTAAACAAGCTGCTTGCAAGCGATTAACGGAGAGTTATTCTATGAATGAAAACGAGAGAATGGCGGAGCTGCTGCTCCCCGATATAACCAAAACCCCCGATTATTACGAGGAATTATATAAGCCGAGAAATTTACCCGAGGGTGCGCGCGTTACCCGCGTAGCGCCCAGCCCCACGGGATATTTGCACCTCGGCACGCTTTTTACCGCGCTTGTAAACCGCATTACCGCAACATCGAGCGGCGGAATTTTCTACACCCGAATTGAGGATACCGATAAAAAGCGCGAGGTTGAGGGCGGTATTGACGATATTATAGGCGGGCTTGACCGTTTCGGAATAAAAATTGACGAGGGCTTTATAAGCGGTGATAAACAGATAGGCGATTACGCGCCCTATAAGCAGAGTGAGCGCGCCGAAATTTACCAAACCTACGCCAAAAGCCTTATAAAACAGGGGCTTGCTTACCCCTGCTTCTGCACGCCCGAGGAGCTTGAAGAAACGCGCCGCGTGCAGGAGGAGCAAAAGGTGCGCACAGGCTACCACGGCGAGTGGGCAAAGCACCGGAATATAACCGCAGACGAGGCAGCCGCACTTATAGCTGAGGGCAAGCCGTATGTTGTGCGCCTGCGCTCCCCCGGGAATGAAGAAAATAAAATTGTATTTGACGACTGCATTAAGGGCAAAATAGAAATGCCCGAAAACGACGAGGATTTTGTAATTTTAAAATCCGACGGAATACCCACCTACCACTTTGCGCACGCGGTGGACGACCACTTAATGCGCACCACCCACGTTTTGCGCGGGGATGAATGGATTTCCTCTGTGCCGAAACACATTCAGCTTTTTAAGCTTTTAGGCTTCAAAGTGCCGAAATACGGGCATATTTCCCCGATAATGAAGCTTGAAAACGGCGCAAAGCGCAAAATTTCCAAGCGTAAAGACCCCGAGGCGGCGGTGCATTTCTTCGCCGAGGAGGGCTACGACCCGAACGGAGTTATAGAATACCTTATGACGGTGGCGGCGTCCGATTTTGAGGACTGGCGCAGAGCCAACCCCGAAAAGCCGTATACCGAATTTAAGTTTAACCTTAAAAAAATGAGCGTTTCGGGCGCACTTTTCGATAACGATAAGCTGAACGACGTAAGCAAGACCTATATATCAAAGCTTTCGGGGGGCGAGGTGTATAACCGCCTGACCGAGTGGGCGCGCGAATTTGATACCGAATTTTATTCACTCTTAATACGCGACCCCGATTACACCAAGGCTATGCTTTCAATAGACCGCGACGTTCCCAAGCCCCGCAAGGATATTGCGAAGTGGAACGAGGCGAAAAACTATTTCTCCTACTTCTTTGCAGAGCTTTACAAGGAAGACCTTACGCTGCCCGAAAATATTAACCCCGCGGACGCAAAGGCTTTCCTGCAAAAATACAAAACTCTTTATAACGCGGCGGACGACCGACAGCAATGGTTTAATGTTATTAAGAGCATTGCGCCCGAAATCGGTTTTGCCGCGGAAACAAAGCAATATAAGGCAGACCCCGCAAGCTTTAAGGGTCACGCCGGAGATTTAAGCACGGTTTTGCGCATTGCAATAACCGGCAGGCGCAACACCCCCGACCTTTGCAGCATTATGCAGGTTTTGGGGTATGATACCTGTATTGCCCGCATTGAAAAGGCGATAAATACGCTTTAAAAGGAGTTTTTAAATTGTCAGAAGAAATTAAAACGGCTGAAAATGCCGCAACCTCAAATTTCATACATGATTTTATAGATGAGGACCTGAAAGAGGGAGTATACACCCACGTTCAGACCCGTTTCCCGCCCGAGCCTAACGGATATTTGCATATCGGTCATGCAAAGGCTATTTGCATAGATTTTTCAACCGCCGAAAAATACGGCGGCGTTTGCAACCTGCGCTTTGACGATACAAACCCCGTTAAGGAAGACGTTGAGTATGTAGACGCTATTGAACGCGATATTAAGTGGCTTGGCTTTAACTGGGCTAACGTTTACTATGCGTCGGATTATTTCGATTTTCTTTACGAGTGCGCCCTAAAGCTTATTGATAAAGGTCTTGCTTATGTTGACGAGGCCTCAGCCGATGAAATACGCGAAATGCGCGGAACGCTTACAGAGCCCGGCATCGAAAGCCCCTACCGCAACCGCCCGATTGAAGAAACAAAAGAGCTTTTCCGCCGTATGACCGACGGTGAATTTCCCGACGGCGCAATGGTGCTGCGGGCTAAAATTGATATGTCCTCCTCCAACCTTAATATGCGCGACCCGATTATTTACCGCATTATGAAAGCCACCCACCATCGCACGGGGGATAAGTGGTGCGTGTATCCGATGTACGACTTTGCGCACCCGCTGAGCGACGCGAAAGAGGGAGTTACGCACTCGCTTTGCTCGCTTGAATTTGAAAATCACCGCCCGCTTTATAACTGGTTTTTAAAGGCGCTTGATATTCCTACCCCGCCGCGCCAGATAGAGTTTGCGCGTATGAACCTAAACTATACCCTTACCAGCAAGCGCAAGTGCTTAAAGCTTGTAACCGACGGCTTGGTAAGCGGTTGGGACGACCCCAGAATGGCTACCATATGCGGTATGCGCCGCCGTGGCTACCCTGCCGAGGCTATACGCGCGTTTGTTGATAAAATAGGCGTTTCAAAGGCGTACAGCGTTATTGATTACGCGCTGCTTGAATCCTGCGTGCGAGATAACCTGAACGAAAACGCCGACCGTGCAATGGCGGTTTTGCGCCCGCTGAAAATAATAATTGATAATTACCCCGAAAACAAGACCGAGGAAATCGCAATTGATGTAAACCCCGGCAAGCCCGAAAAAGGCAAACGCAGCGTTACCTTTTCAAAAGAAATATTTATTGAGCAGGATGATTTTATGCTTGACCCGCCCGGCAAATATTTCAGGCTTTGCCCCGCAAAAGAGGTTCGCCTAAAGGGCGCTTACTACATTAAATACGCCTCCCACGAAACAGACGAAAACGGCAATATAACCGCCGTTCACTGCACCTATGATCCCGAAAGCTACGGCGGCGAAACGCCCGACGGCAGAAAAGTAAAGGGCACGCTGCACTGGGTAAGCGCGAATAATTCGGTTGAGGCAGAGGTAAGGCTTTACGAGCGGCTCTTTAACGTGCCGAACCCGAGCGACGAAGAAGGCGTTTCTTCTTTTGCGGATAATATAAATCCCGAATCGCTCACGGTGCTTAAAAGTTGCCGAATAGATAGGTCGCTTGCAAACGTTAAACCGGGGGACACCTTCCAGTTTATGCGCCAGGGCTATTTCTGCACCGATACAGAGTCATCGCCTGAGCACCTTGTATTCAACCGCACCGTGGCGCTGAAAGACTCATTTGCAAAAAAGGCGTAAAATATGACCGTTAAAGACATATACAATTTTTTAAACGGGATAGCGCCCGTAAATACCGCCTGCGATTTTGATAATGTGGGCATATTGGTCGGCGACCCGTCAGCCGAAGTTAGCGGCGCGGTGGTGGCGCTTGATTGCACCGCGTCCGCTATAAAAACGGCAATAAAAAATAACTGTGAATTGATTATAACCCATCACCCCGTTATATTTGACCCGCTGAAAACAGTGCTTGCGGGCAGTACCGTTTTTGAACTTATAAAAAGCGGCATTTCGGTTATATCAATGCACACAAATCTTGATGTTGCAGTATCGGGCGTTAACGATTGCCTGTGCTGCGCGCTTGAATTTAATAATTTTGAAAAAAGACCCGCAAGCGACGGCTATCTGCTGAATTTTGCAGAGCTTGATACTCCGCTTTCGGCAGATGAATTAGCGCAGTATATCAAAGAAAAGCTCGGCGGCAGCGTTAAATTTACCGACAGCGGCAAGAATATAAAAAAAGTCGCCCTCTGCTCGGGCAGCGGCGGCGGATATATTTTTGATACTGCGGTATCGGGCTGCGACGCGCTTATAACGGCGGACGTTAAGCACAATATTTTCATAGATTCGGAGCGCCTTGGAATTTCCGTGTTCGACGCGGGGCATTTCAATACCGAGGATGCGGTAACAGAACCGCTGAAAGATCTGCTTTCGCAAAAATTCAAGGATGTACGCTTTTTAACCGACCGTTTTTCGGGAATAAAAACTGTTTGAATGAATTTATTATGACGCCGCATATTTGCGGTTGATTGCTAAAGATACCCATCAGGCTTTTCACTAAAGAAAGCCTGATGGGTATTGTAATAAAGCGGAAATGCTTTTTCAGTTTGTCGGCGGCTGATTTTGCACCGCGTAAACGAAAATAACGGTGAGCCCTATGTATACCGTAAGGGCGAATGCCGCCAAAATGCATATTGCCATACAAAAAACACGCAGTTTTTTCCGCTGCTTTAAAAAGCGCGAGGAAAGCACTATGCCTAAAACCGCCAAGATAAGTAAGACTGCCGCAACCCAAAGCTCCATAAATATTTCCTCACTTATCCGCCCCGAAAAGGGCGGTATTTTTTGTAATAATATCAATTATGCGCCCCATATCCCGCAGTGAATCAACGAAATATTTGCGCATCCCGTCAATATTGCTGAAGTCAAAGTTCTGCGGAATGCCTGCAAATACGTATTTTGTGCCGAGGGCAAGGCTGAATATGCCGTCGGAAAGGGTTACGCCGTACAGCTCGCCGCCGGTGGCGGTTTCAATATTCTTCATCATTTCGCGAAATTCCTGCGTTATATATGCGGGTATATCGTATTCGTTTTCCGCCCGCACATCAAAGCGCAGCGAAAACACGGTGGGGTCTGCAATATCCAAGCCCGCTTGCTTTTCCTCTTTTCTGTTTACCGATATATGTACGCTTTGCGCGGCGTTTGTTTTACAGCGCAGCACAACTCCTTCAAATACCGTTTCGGTGTGGGTCATCCACCCTTCCTGACCCGCTCTTTCCTCAAATGTATGCTCCAAAATCGCATTTGCGGCGGAAAAGTCAGTTCCGCCGTGTTCTCCGCAATAAAAGCTTTCCGTTCTGCATTCTTCAAAGCATTCGTCAACAAGGCGCGAGGCTTTAAAAAACTGCTTATCTATGTTCATTTCGGGTATATCTTTTTTAAGCCCAAAGGCTTTTTCAAGCTCGGAAGCAAAAAAATCACCCATTTGCTGCAGCATAAAAGCCTTTTTCTTTTTTTGCATACCGCCTGCCAAAAATACACCAACTGCCGCGCTTGCAAAAACCAGTACGCCGCCTACCGCAAGATTATGCACAACGAATATTAAAATAATGCCGACAATCGCTAAAAGAATTGTAAAAAGCGACCAAAGCGCCTCAATAAACTGGTAATGCCCCAGTTTTTCTGAAAGCTCGGCGTCGTTTAACTTTTTATTTTCCATTTTATTACCAACTTTCCGCCCAGTTTTCGCCCCAGTCTACGGCGGGGTCGTAAGGCTCTGCTTTCCAGCCTGCGGCAAACTTATTGCCGCTGCCGTCGTAGGCAAGGCCGTCTTCCTTTACGGTGTAGCCGTCGGGCAGGGCATAGTATTGCACGCCGTCAAAATACCACATATGGCCGTTTTGCGATACGAAGTCCTTTTTATCAATATCGGCGTATTCGTCTGCCTTTGCGTCCTTGTAAAAAACGCCGCTGTAGCTGCCGTCGGGACTTTGGGTATCGCTTGAAGTGAAAAACAGCTCAAAGCTGTGTCCGTCGGCGCTGATACGCGGATATGCGTAGCCGTTTAAGAATAGGTACGGCCCTTTTCCGTCCTCTTTTTCCACTACCGTGCCGTTGCTCATTCCCGATTTTGAGCAGGCAATGTATGCCATACGCTCCGTATCTATAACGAGCGTTTCGCCCGCGGCGTTCTGCCACAATCCGTCAAGTGTTTTAAGCGGAATTTGCACTATTTCACTGTCAGACTTATCAAAATGCATACCGTTCAGGTTTTCCACATCATTTTCACCGTTTTGCCGTAATGTAAAACCGCCGCTCTCGCTTATAAAATCATAGTAAAAATCGTCAAAATCAAGCTGTCTTGCATTTTCATCATTTTCCGGGGTTATAAGGCTGCCGCTGCCTATTCTGCCGTACCATGTGCGGTAGGCATATGTGTTTTCGGCGGTATCAAGCTGCAGCATATTTCCGCTTTCATCCGCCCATACGCCGTTCAATTCGTCCGCCGCCGCATAATCCGCGCTTTCCGGGTTGTTGTCCCCGTTATTATCGCCGCAGGCAGCAAGACCGAGCGTGAAAACAAGACATATAATTACCGATAATGCTTTAATACATTTTTTCATAAAATCCCCCTATTTCTCCGCGCCGCCCGAAACGATTGACCGCTCCGCGTCAAAAATATACGCTTCCTGCTCGCTGTCCCAAAGCCAGACCATAGTAACGGTATCGCCGTCATCCTGCGAAAACGCCATGGAAACGTCGCTGTTTCCGTCGCCGTTCAGGTCGGCAAAATCGGTGTATTTGTAATTTTCCCACGGGTTGTTTACCGCCATGGGGTACTTCACGTCGCCGAAAAGGACCTGCTCTTCCTTATCGTAATAAAATGTCGCGTCCTCCTCATGCACACATATAAGCACCTCGGTAACCTTGCCGCCCTGCGCAATGCTGCCGCTGTCACGGACAATGCCCGTTGTGCGCCAGTCCTTACCTGCAATTTCGCCGCCCGAAACGGTATCATCCGTGCCGCACGCCGAAAACGAAAGGCAAAGTAATACCGATAGTAAAACGAATAATATTCTTTTCATTGCGTCGCCCCTTTTCAATATATATCATATTTATATTGTACAGTTGATTTTGTTTTTTTACTATTAACCTTTGGTTAACTCGGCAAGCCTTTTCCGCTTTGTGCGGGTATCGCCCTCTATTGCAAGCTTTGAATAAAGCTGATTTATATATTGCTTTACGCTGCCCTCGGTTAAAAAAAGCTTTTCGGCAATTTCGCGGTTGCTTAGCCGCTCGGCAATCAACAGCGCAAGGGTATATTCACGCTCGGTAAGACCCAAAAGCGCTGCGGGGCGGTTTTTCTGCCCGCAAAGCAGGCTTTGCCGTGCCGAAAGCTTTTCGCCGAGAAGTATAATCTGCCTTATAAGCATACGGTTTTCTTCCGTTTCACATTCCGTTATGAGCGCCCTAATATAGCGATAATTCTCGGCAAAGGGCATTATTAAATTATCAGGCACTGCGCTGCAAAGCGCCGTTTTCAGCATTTTACGGGCGTTTTCCCGCTGACCGAGCATTTCGTAAGCCGCCGCTGCCTGAATTTGCAAATGCAGCGAAACCAAAGAGTAGTGCATTGCTTCGCTCAATGAAAGCAGCGTATCGGTATGCGCTATAACCTCGATATATGCGCCCTGCGATAAATAGACCTGATTTTCAATCATATCTATCATCGGCTTGCCGGGAGCTAAGGTGTTTACCCTTGACAGGCCGTGCTCTTTGAAAATTTCGGGAATTTCAGCGCTTTCCCCGAGCAGCGCGTAATAATAAGCGCAAACGGAGTTGAAAATGTTCACCCATGCCGAGTTGTGATGCTCAAGCAGAGCCGCATACCGCTGTTTTAATGTGTATTTCAGCGGAATATCGGTATTGAGATACAGCCGCCAAGCTAAAAAATCACAGCAAAGCGCCATATTTTCCTGGCTGCCCCCGCGCGCTGCGGCGTATGCGCTTTCAAGATATATCTGCGCGTCGGTAAAGCGCCCCTGCATAAAGCAGACCTCGGCGCGCATTATTTTTTCCGCACCCATGCCGTGACCGTCGGTTATTTTATAATAATGCGGCATACACTCGTCCATTTCGGCAAGCTCCTTGTCAAGCTCGCCCGGCGCACGGTGGAACATCATTAAAACCGAGGGCGAGCCGAAGGTCCAGCCGCCGCTTTTGCGAATGCTTATGGCGGGGCGGGACATTCGGCTGTCCGCGCTGCGGTGCAGGCGGCTCATTGCGCTTATATCGTTATACATAAGAAAGCTCATAATAAGGTCGCATTCGCCAAGCAGATTGCCGCGCTCGGTTTCCGATATGTCCGTTTGTTCTTCTATAGCCGCGAGCAGGAGCGCGCGCATTTGCTGCATTTCGGGAATTTTTCGCCAGTTGAACATACTGCGCATAAGCACCAAAATTGCGGCGGGGTGCGCTTTTAAAACCGATTCAGGACATTCGCGCACAGCCGAAAGAACCACGTCGGGGTCAAGGGAAGAAAGCAGTATGCCCGCGTCGCGCCTTACAACGCGCAGTAAAGCGTCGTAATTTCCGCTTTTTCTGTAAAATTTCATAGCGTATATGTATTGTCCGCAGTTTTCAAACCATTCGCCGAAACGCTCAAGATATTCTTTCCGCCTTGCTTTTTCAAGGCTTGCAAAGGCGCGCTCGGCACACTCCCGCAGCATATTGTGAAAACGGTAGGTTTTTCCGTCGGGCAGGCGCTTAACAAACGCGTTTTTCTCCGTGAGCGCGCAAAGTATGCTTTCGGCGGCATCGTCTTTGGTAACATAACGCGCCGTTTCTGCGGTAAATTCATCGGCAAGCCCCATAACCGCCAAAAAATCCCTCTGATTTTCAGGCAGCGGCTCTATCATGGCGGCGGTAAACATTTCGTAAATATCAGAGTCCGATCCCGGCAGCGCGCTGAGGTGTGAATATGCCTGCAAATTAAGGTATACCGCCGAAAACCAGCCCTCGCTTGAATAGAGCAGCGTATCAAGCTCCTCTTCGGAAAGCTCCGCACCGCAGCGGCCCGCATAAGCTTTAAGTTCCGCGCGGTTAAGGCGCAGCTGCTCCGCTCCGAGCTGATATAATCTGCACCCCAAACGCAGAACCTCGGCTCGGGATAAAAATTTGTTGCGGCTTACCGTTATTAAACGTAGATTTTCGGGCGCTCTGTCTGCAAGGCGGCATAAAAAAGCCGAAATGCGCCCGTCGGTCAGCAGGTGAAAATCATCAATGAAAATATAGCACGGCTCATCCCCCGAAAATCTGCGGAACAGCTCGTCAGCTATCATACTGCCGCCCGCCTCGTCACACGGGCACTCATATTCCCGCAGTAAAGAGAACCCCGCATGGGCGAATGCTTCCTGTACGCTTTTCCAAAAAATCGCAAGATTATCGGAATATACGCTTATGCGTATGATTTTTACAGGCTCTGCTTTTGCCCGCTCGGCGAGATACCAGTTAACGGCGGTGGTTTTTCCGTAGCCCATCGGGGCTGTAACGGCGGTAAAGATATGCTCCGAAATAGGGCGGAGCTTTTCTTTCAGCCGCGCGGATATGTAAACGGTATTAAGGCTTTGTTTCCGTTTTGACATTGGATATTCTCCCTTTAAATATAATCATTTGCGGGCTTTGCCGGGCGTTATGCCGCGCTTTTTCTTGAAAATATTGTTAAAGTAGTGCTCATCGGTAAAGCCGAGCGTTTCCGCAATTTCCTTTAAGGATAGGGAAGAGCTTTTCAGCAATCTTTCCGCCATATCGATTTTTTGCCCGAGAATATAGGAGTAAACCGTCACCCCGTATTCCTTTTTAAAAAGCCTGCCCAGCTGCGAGACCGAAAAGCCGAACCTTTCGGCTACAAGCTCCGCGTTTATTTTACCGTAGATATTTCCGTCAATAAAGCTTTTTATATTCGCGGCAATGCCGATATGCTTTTTTTCGCTGCCGGCAGCCAAGCGCTGCACAATGCGGTGAAATATAACGGCGGCAAAGCCGTTTGTTTCACTGTCGGCGGGGTGATTGGTCAAATAATCGAAAAGCTCGTCGAAAAGATATTCAATATCGGCTTTCGGAAAATGTACCGTCCCGCCGATTGAGTATACGTCCGTAAGCCTTTCACAAAGCGCCCCCGAAACATTCATCCATTTCTTTTCCCAGGGGTCTTGTTTATCAGGGTAATAGCAGTGATTGCTGCCCGCAGGCAAAATGTATGCGTCTCCCTTTTCCACGCGGTAGCTTTCTCCGTTGCAGATAACCGTTCCCGCACCCGCCGTTACGTATTCCGCTACATATACATCCGAGCATTTGCGGCGCACCCTATAGTCTGGGTCGGGGTATGTTATACCCGATAGGGTGAGCAAAAACGGCGGATTTTCGGACGCGTCCTGCGGCGGAATAAGAAAAATTTTTTCCATATGCTTAAAATCCTCAATTTTGTGCTTAAAATCTCTATTTAATCAAGCTTGCAATAATGATATTATACAATAAAATGCAAAACATTGCAAGGAGGAGAAACAGTATGAATATAAATACAATTCCGCGCCCGGAGCACCCGCAGCCGATGATGAAAAGGGATAACTGGCAAAATCTCAACGGAGAGTGGCTGTTTGAATTTGATTTCGGAAATTCGGGAGCGGAAAGGGGTCTTTTCAAGCCCGAAAACAGGGATAAATTCAGTAAAAAAATAACCGTGCCGTTTTGCCCCGAAAGCGAGCTTTCGGGAATAAATTACAAGGATTTTATACCCGCGGTATGGTACAAGCGCACGGTGAATATTGCAGCCGAGCAGCTTAAAGGCCGCGTTTTGCTGCATTTCGGCGCGGTGGATTATGAATGCACCGTATATATAAACGGAAAATCGGCGGGCAATCATTTCGGGGGCTACAGCTCGTTCACGCTCGATATTACCGATTTTTTGACCGTCGGGGAAAATGACCTTACCGTTAACGCAAAGGATAATGTGCGCGGCGGCGACCAACCGAGAGGAAAGCAGGCGGGTCTTTATTATTCAAGCGGGTGCGATTACACCCGAACAACGGGAATATGGCAGACTGTGTGGCTTGAATTTGTGCCGACGGGATACATAAAAACCGCAAAATACTATCCCGATATTGAAAACGGTGCGTTTGATATTGAACTCACCGTAACCGGCGGCGGCAAGCTTACCGCAGAGGCGTTTTTCGAGGGGAAAAGCGTGGGTAATATAACCGAGAGCATTAAGGGCAGATACGCGCGGCTTCATTTGCCGCTTGATGAAAAGCATTTGTGGGAGGTGGGCAACGGCAGGCTTTACGACCTGAAATTTACATTTGAAACAGAAAACGGCACGGATGTTTTATTCAGCTACGCGGGTCTCAGAGAAGTACGCATTGAGGGCTTAAAGGTGCTTATTAACGGCAAAAGCGTATTTCAGCGCACCGTTCTTGACCAGGGCTTTTACCCCGATGGTATTTACACCGCGCCGAGCGACGCGGCTTTAAAGCGCGATATAGAATTATCTATGCAATTGGGCTTTAACGGCGCGCGCCTGCACGAAAAAATGTTTGAACCGCGTTTCCTTTACCACTGCGATAAGGCGGGTTACCTTGTTTGGGGCGAACACGCAAACTGGGGGCTTGACGCAAATAGGGAAAGCGCGCTTTTAAACTTTTTGCCCGAATGGAGCGAAACTGTAGAACGCGACTTTAACCACCCCGCAATAATAGGGTGGTGTCCCTTTAACGAGACATGGAATCAAACGAGCGAGAGCGCGTGCAGGGTAGTCAGGGCGGTTTACGAGGAGACAAAGCGCCTTGATCCCACACGCCCTGTTATAGATGTTTCGGGCGCTTACCATGTAAAAACCGATATTTACGACCAGCACGATTATAACCAAGACCCCGAAAGCTTTAAAAAATCTTATTTCGGCTACAACGGAACAGAGGAAAGCTTTAATCTGTTCTTCAAGGATAAACAGGCGTATATCCCGAATTTACCCTTCTTTTTAAGTGAATTCGGCGGAATTAAGTGGATTCCCGAGGAAAAGAGAGACAGCACTGCCGATAATTCCTGGGGCTACGGTGACGCACCCGTGACCGAAGAGGAATTTTTCACGCGGTATGAGGGGCTGGTTTCCGCACTGACGGACGCACCGAACGTTATGGGCTTTTGCTATACCCAGCTTTATGATGTGGAGCAGGAGGTAAACGGGCTTTACACCTACAGCCGCGAAAAGAAATTTGCGGATTATTCAAGAATAATTGCCGCAAACAGCAAAAAAGCCGCCATTGAAGATTAAACGAAAAGGCTTTGCCGAAATTTAGATGTTAGATTTCAGACATTAGATTTTAGAGAATACCCCTCAGTCGTGCGTAAGCTATGACGGAGGGGTTGTTTGTAATTTTAGGAATTATGACTTTTTTTAATATTATCGATCAAGCTTGTAACTATAGCTACCTCTCTGTCTGTAATACCTGTTACATCTAATACCCGTTCGTGTTTTATACCGAGCAGGTAATCGGTTGAAACATTAAAAATATATGCCAGCTTAATAAGAATATCAGTAGATGGTGTCCTATCGCCTAATTCATAGTAAGATATAATTGATTTTGTAACATGCAATTGTTTTGCAAGCTCACTCTGCGTCAGCCGGTTTTCTTTTCTTAATTTTTTTAACCGTTCACCGAAATTAACCATATTATCACCATATATAAAAAGTTTACTCTCATTATAAAGGAAAACAACGCTGCTTTTACCCGAATACGGGTAGAAAATTTAAATATTGATTTATAAGCAAATAATAGGCGGAGCATTTAACTTGCGGTAAATTGAAAAAGTGCCTCCCTTGCCTAAAGGGTGACTCCTCACAGTGTGAGGAGATGTCACGCAGTGACAGAGGAGACCGCCACTGTCAGTGGGTGGATTTGCCGCAGGCAAAGACGGAGGGATACAAAACGGAACGAAAGCATAACACAAAACTAATCGCAAATGCAAAAGCACTGCGTAAGAATATTACAAAATAAAAACGGCATTATTGAACGGTGTGCTAAAGAAATCCCCTCGCCACGCATACGCGCGGCCCTCTCCCCTTTAGGCAAGGGGAGCTGAATGGGTACTTAATTTATGAATAAAATGTAAAAGTCAGGAAAAGTCAAATTATTTTTCAAAAAAGTATTGACTTTTCCTTTTTTTCGGATATAATAATAATCGTTAGCACTCGAAAGCTTAGAGTGCTAAATTGAAAAAGCAGTTTTTCAGAGGTGAAACGTAATGGAGCTGTCACCGAGAAAACAGGCGGTTTTGGCGGCGGTCACAAAGGCTTACATCAAAACCGGCGAGCCGGTGGGCTCAAAAGCGTTGACCGTTCTGCTTAAAAACGCGCCTTCGGCCGCAACGCTCAGAAATGAGATGAGCGAGCTGTGCGATATGGGGCTTTTGGCTCAGCCGCATACCTCGGCGGGCAGAATACCCACAAGCAGCGGCTTTAAGCTTTATGTCAATTCGCTTATGACCCCCGAAAAGCTTTCGGACGGTATGAAAAGACGAATCGATTCGTCGCTTATCGGTCTTCACTGCGCGCCGGAAAAAATTCCGACGGAGGCGGGAAAGCTTTTATCGGACCTTACGGGTCTTCCCGCAGTTGTCTGCTTTAAAACGGACGGCAGCCCGAAGATACGAAACGTGGAGCTTTTCCCGATAAGTAAGGGCTCGGTAATGCTGCTGATAGTAACGGCGGATGGCAGAACAAGGCACACGGTGCTGCGGCTCGGAGCTGATTACACAAAGGGCTTTGCGGAAAAATCGCGCGAGATAATTGCCCGGCGCATAAACGGCAGAAGAACCGATGAGCTTACGCGCGGCTATATGCAAAGCGTGGCAGCCGAGGCAGGAACAGACGCATTCGCGCTTATGCCGCTTTTTTCGGTGCTGTTTGAATCGGCGGCGGGAATTGAGTCCTCGGGCGCGTACCTTTTAGGCGAGCAGCGGCTTTACGGCATTTGCGAAAGTCAGGCGGCGGCGAAAAGAATACTTTCATTAGTCGCTCTTCGCGAACCTATGCTTACGCTGACAAATCGGTTTGACGGTAATGTAGGCACGGTGTTCGGCAGGGATTCGGGCTTTCGCGAGCTTGAAAACAATACGATAATCGCCGCGAAATATTACGGCAGCGACAGATTCAAAGGCACGCTCAGCGTTATAGGTCCTAACAGAATGTCCTACGGGCAGATAATTCCGAGCGTTGAATATACCGCCTTGCGATTAACCGAAATTATGACCGAGGCGCAAAAGGATATGGAGGATTGATACCGGTGGCGGAGAAAACCGAAAATACCGCGGAGCAGGCAGAAAACGAGGTTGCGGCGGAAAAAGAGACCGAAACCAAAGCTCCGAAAAAGGAAAAGAAATCAAAAAAGGACGCCGAGATTGAAAAGCTTAAGGAAGAGCTTGAAAAAAAGAACGATATTCTTTTAAGAACGGCGGCGGAATTTGATAATTACAAAAAACGAACCGAAAGGGAGCGCGCAGGCGTTGCGGAATATGCAAGAGCGAGCATAATAAAAAAGCTTTTGCCTATTATCGATAATATCGAGCGCGCGGCGGGGGCTGATAAAGAAAGCCCCGAATATTTAAAGGGAATTGAGCTGATAGTAAAGCAGTTTGAAACCCTGGCGGGCAATTTGGAGCTCACCGAAACGGCAAAGGCGGGCGATACGTTCGACCCCACTCTCCACGAGGCGGTAATGCATATTGAGGACGATGCTTTGGGCGAAAACGTTATTGCGGAAGTTTTACAAAAAGGCTACAAGACCGGCGATACGGTAGTACGTCACGCTATGGTCAAAGTGGCAAATTAAAATAAATTATAATTCGGAGGAATTTATCATGGGAAAAATTATAGGTATTGACTTAGGTACAACTAACTCTTGCGTTGCGGTAATGGAGGGCGGCGAGCCGGTAGTTATCGCTAATGCCGAGGGCGGCAGAACCACCCCTTCGGTAGTTGCATTTTCTAAAACGGGCGAAAGAATGGTAGGTCAGGTTGCTAAGCGCCAGGCCATTACCAACCCCGACAGAACAATAAGCTCTATCAAGCGTGAAATGGGTACTGCCCACATGGTTGAAATTGACGGCAAAAAGTACACCCCGCAGGAAATTTCGGCAATTATTTTGCAGAAATTAAAGGCTGACGCAGAGGCTTACCTCGGTCAGACCGTTTCGGAAGCGGTTATTACCGTTCCTGCATACTTCACCGACGCACAGCGTCAGGCAACAAAGGACGCGGGCAAAATTGCGGGACTTGAGGTTAAGCGTATTATAAACGAGCCTACTGCTGCGGCATTGGCTTACAGCATTGATAAGGAAGACGACCAGAAGGTTATGGTTTACGACCTCGGCGGCGGTACTTTCGATGTTTCCATAATCGAAATGGGCGACGGCGTTCAGGAGGTTCTTGCAACCGCAGGTAACAACAGACTCGGCGGCGATGACTTTGATAAGCGCGTTATGGATTACATTGTAAACACCTTTAAGGCAGAGCAGGGCATAGACCTCTCGGGCGATAAGATGGCAATGCAGCGTATTAAAGAGGCTGCCGAAAAGGCTAAGATTGACCTTTCGGGTATGTCCTCAACAGATATTAACCTGCCGTTTATAACGGTTGACGATTCAGGTCCGAAGCACTTTGAAACCACCCTTACAAGGGCTAAATTTAACGAGCTTACTGCCGATTTGGTTGACGCTACTATGGGCCCTGTACGTCAGGCACTATCCGATTCGGGACTTGACAAGAGCGAGATTAACAAGGTGCTTATGGTCGGCGGTTCTTCAAGAATACCGGCGGTACAAGAGGCTATTAAAAACTTTATGGGTAAAGAGCCTTTTAAGGGCATTAACCCCGATGAGTGCGTTGCAATAGGCGCGGCTTTGCAGGCGGGCGTTTTAGGCGGCGATGTTAAGGGCTTACTGCTTTTGGATGTTACTCCGCTATCCCTCGGTATTGAAACAATGGGCGGCGTTTCCACAAAGGTTATTGACCGCAACACCACCATTCCGGCTAAGAAGAGCCAGATATTCTCAACCGCTGCCGACGGTCAGACCTCGGTTGAAGTACACGTATTACAGGGCGAGCGCGAATTTGCCAAGGATAACAAGACCCTCGGCGTATTCCACCTTGACGGCATTGCTCCCGCCCCGCGCGGAATCCCGCAGATTGAGGTTACCTTTGATATAGACGCGAACGGTATAGTTCACGTATCGGCTAAGGACCTCGGCACAGGTAAGGAAAACAACATTACCATTACCTCAAACACCAATATGTCTAAGGATGATATTGATAAGGCTGTTAAAGAAGCCGAGCAGTATGCCGCAGAGGATAAAAAGCGCCGCGAGGCGGTTGACGTTCGCAACAACGCCGACCAGATGATTTATCAGACCGAAAAGACCGTTAATGAGTTCGGCGATAAGCTCTCGGCTGATGAAAAGGCTAAGATTGATACCGCTAAAGAGGCTCTTAAAGAGGCGCTCAAGGGCGAGGATATTGAGGCTATAAAGGCTAAGCAGGAAGAGCTGCAAAAGGAGCTTTTCGCGGTAAGCGAGAAGGTTTACAAGGCTGCTAACCCGCAGGGTGCTGAGAACGCACAGCCGCAGGGCGGTGCTCAGAACGGCGACCCGAATGTTTACGAGGCGGATTACACCGACGTAGACGATAACAATAAGCAGTAAGTATTAGGCTGAATTTTGACTTCCCCCTTAAAAAAGGGGAAGTCTTCAACATATAATTTGTAGGAGAAATTGCTTTGGCTGACGATAAAAGAGATTATTACGAAGTCCTCGGGGTGGATAAATCCGTATCCGACGACGAATTGAAAAAGGCCTACCGCAAAGCGGCAAAAAAGTATCACCCCGATTTAAACCCCGGCGATAAAGAGGCGGAGCAAAAATTTAAAGAGGTAAACGAGGCGTACGAGGTGCTTTCCGATAAGGAAAAACGCGCGCGTTACGACCAGTTCGGTCATGCCGGAGTAGACCCGAATTACGGCGCGGGCGCAGGCGGCTACGGCGGCGGTTTTACCGGTGATTTCGGCGATTTGGGGGATATATTCAGTTCATTCTTCGGCGGCGGTTTCGGGGGCGGCAGGCAGAGCAATCCGAATGCTCCGCGCCGCGGAAACGATACTGCGGCTGCCGTTAATCTTTCATTTGAAGAGGCTGCAAAGGGCTGCCGCAAGACCGTTAAGGTAACTAAAATAGATAATTGTAAGGAATGCGGCGGCAGCGGCGCAGAAAAGGGCTCAACCCCCAAGACTTGCCCGGTTTGCCACGGCACGGGTCAGGTTTCGGCTACGCAGCGCACTCCGTTCGGCGTAATGCAGACCCAAAAGGTATGCGATAACTGCCACGGCAGGGGTAAAATTATCGATAAGCCCTGCCACACCTGCGCGGGCAAGGGCAGAATAAGGCACACGGTGGAGCAGACGGTGGATATTCCCGCCGGAATTGATGACGGTCAGGTTATAAACCTGCGCGGCGGCGGCGACGCAGGCGCAAACGGCGGACCTGCAGGCGATTTACGCATAAATGTAAACGTACGTCCGCACCCGATTTTCGAGCGCAGCGGTTATGATGTTTACTGCGAAATTCCCATAACCTTTGCACAGGCGGCTTTGGGTGACGAAATAGTAGTACCCACGCTTGACGGCAAGGTTAAATTCACAATTCACGAGGGAACGCAGCCGGGCGATGAGTTCAAGCTGCGCGGAAAGGGCATACAGCGCTTAAACTACGCCGGAAAAGGCGATGAATACGTTAAAATTACCGTTGAAGTGCCGCGCGACCTTTCAAAGGCGCAGAAGGATAAGTTGCGCGAATTTGACAGCGTGACAAACGAAAAGAATTATAAAAAGAAAAAGAGCTTTTCGGAGAAGATAAAAAGCTTTTTCAACGAATAAACGGCGATAAAAGTCGGCGCTTGTAGAGACATAGGCTTCCTTCTTTTCGGCTTTGCCGAAACAGAGGGGAGCTGTCACGTTAGTGACTGAGGGGTATTTTCTAGTGTCTACTGTATAATATCGGCATAAACCTTGTTTGGGGCAAGAAGTTGAATGTTGCAAATATGCTTCCCGCAGTGCTTTTGGCAATCGGGGCAGCGTATTTGCCTTGGAATTTTTAAGGAGTAGCTGCAATGTGCGACTGTATAATAAGACCTATTAAAGCAGAGGATGATCCGAAAATTGCGAGAATTATTCGCGATAATTTAGAGCTCTTTCATCTTGATATTCCGGGTACTGCATATTTTGATAAAGAGCTTGACTCATTAAGCAGCTATTATAATGCCCTGCCGGAAAAGCGGAGATACTTTATTGCGACAGACAGTGACGGCGGCGTTATAGGCGGCGTGGGTATTGCCGAGTTTGATGGGCTTGATAATTGCGCCGAAATTCAAAAGCTCTACCTTTCCGACTCAGCAAAGGGCAAGGGGCTCGGTAAAAAGCTTATGCGCACAGCCGAGGAATTTGCGGCGGGAGTCGGGTATAAGCGGTTGTATTTGGAAACACACTCCGATTTAAAAGCCGCGATAGGGCTTTACGAAAAGCTCGGGTTTCATATGACAGACAAGCCCGAAACCGCACTCCACAGCACTATGGATAGGTTTTATATAAAGGAGCTGAATTATGAATAAGCAGGAAATATATAATTATCTTAACACCGAAAATATCAAGTACGAAATAACCGAGCATAAAGCGGTTTATAATATGGAAGAATTAGCCGAAATAAAGCTGCCGCACCCCGAGGCGGACGCGAAAAATCTTTTTGTGCGGGATGATAAACGGCAGGATTATTACCTTATAACCGTAAAGGGCGAAAAGCGGGTGAATTTAAAGGACTTCCGCCGCGAAAACGGCACGCGGCCGCTTACATTTGCATCCCCCGAGGAATTATCGGAAATATTGGGGCTGATACCGGGCGCTGTAACGCCGCTCGGGCTTTTGAACGATAAGGATCACCGCGTTAAATTCTATTTGGATAGGGATTTTGAGGATATGGATCTTATCGGCGTTCACCCAAACGATAACACGGCTACGGTATGGCTGAACCCCGCCGACCTTATAAAGCTTTTAAAAGAAAACGGCAGCGAAACTTATATTTTTTAAAGGAGATTAAATATTATGGTAAAGCACATAATTCTTTGGCAATTATCAGATAGCTTGACAGAAGAGGAAAAGGCTCAAACCGCGCATAATGCCAAGCAAAACCTTGAGGGCTTAATGGGCAAAATCGACGGGCTTACCGAAATTCGGGTAATAACGGGCAAGCTTGCCGGCTCTAATGCGGATATGATGCTTGACAGCACGTTTGTTTCCGAAAAGGCGCTGGCGGATTACTCCGTAAACCCTTTGCATGTTGCGGTTGCCGATACGTACGTAAGACCGTTTGTTAAGGCGCGCAACTGTATGAATTTTGAAATTTAAGCCGCTAAAAAAATACTTGCAAATATATTACCGATATGCTATAATATAAAAACATTAGGTTTTGCGGATATAGTTCATCGGTAGAATGTCAGCTTCCCAAGCTGAACAGGTGGGTTCGACTCCCATTATCCGCTCCAGTTCGGCGCCTCGGCACGTTAAAGCGTAGTTGAGGCGTTTTCTTTTACAAAAGGGTGTGATGAATACGGGCGGCTTTAGTATTGTTTTGCTTACAGGCGTGCTGTCGTTTCTGTTTTTCATTTATGTTGCAATATTGGCGGCGGCTCTCTTTTATATGCTGATAAGCTATACCTTTGAAAGCATTGCGGTTATGCGTATGGGCAAAAGCCGAAAATTTGCCGCGTGGATTCCGTTTTACAATAAATATTTGTTGGGGAAAATTGCGGGGAATAAAGTTTTGGGCGCGCTTTCGGGCGTTTTAACTCTTGCTCAAATCGCCTTAAGCCTTTATTTTTATATTCTTCAAAAATTCGAGCCCGTATTATTTATTGTTTTACTGCTTTGCTGTATTGTGAATTTTATATTCAATGCCGTAATGACGCATAAAATATTTGCCGACCGCACAAGCAAATGCGCCGATGTATTAACGGTGGTTAATATAATTACCTTAGGGCTGCTGCAATCGGTATTTATTTTTGCGTTGAGAAATAAGAAAGTATCTATTGCCGAGTGATAAATAGGGCTAAAATAAATCCCCGCTTGCAAGACTTCAACAGCCTTGCAAGCGGGGATTTTGATATAAAGAAAATACAGTTATTTAATTTCGTAGCCGCCGACCGGGCGTATATTAAGAACACAGCAGCTGCCGTTTCCGAAAACAGACTCTATCATTTCCTTATAGTCGGCTAAAATTTCGGTAGGAATATAGCACTGTATTGTTCCCGCAAAGCCACCGCCGTGAACGCGGCAAGCGCCCTTGCCTTTTAAGAATTTTTTGGTAAGAGCAATTGCGAGCGGCAAGCCCTGCTCGGCAACATCCGAATTGGAGTAGAGGTTTTGCAGATAATCGTAAGATGACTCGCCCGATTCGTTAACAAGCTTTAAAAAGCTTTCAAAATCGCCTGATTTCAACGCTGCCTTTTGCTCCTCTACGCGGCGCTGCTCATTGAAGAAATGGAAAGCGCGCAGCACGGCGCGGTCACCGCAGGAACGGCGCAGCTCGGGTATATTTTTATAGAAACGGTCGGAATCGGCGTCGCGCAGGAAATCAACCCCAAGCGCGTTGCTTATTTTCTTGCATTCTATAGTAATATCGGCGTAGTCCTGGGTCAAGTTTGCATGGTTGCCGCCCGTATCCACAACGCAAAGCGTGTAGCCGAAGGAATGTATATCAAGGTTTATCTTTTCGGTTATGGGGTCTGAAGGGTCGAAGAAATCGGCATATGTAAAACCGCCGAGAGAGCTTGCCATCTGGTCGAGCAAACCGCAGGGCTTGCCGAAATACTCGCGCTCGGCGTACTGCCCTATTTTGGCAACGGTAATTTCATCCACCCTGTTTTCAAAGAGCATACCGTTAACAATATTGCCCACCAAAACCTCAAAAGCGGCGGAAGAGGAAAGCCCCGAGCCTTTAAGAACGTTTGAGGTGGTATATGCGTTAAAGCCCGAAAGCGCGCAGCCGAGCTCATTAAAGCGGGAAAGTACACCACGAATAAGGGCGGAAGCACGGCCGTGCTCCGACTCGTTCTTTTCAAGCTCCGCAATATCTATAACGTCCATATCGTAGCCCTCGGACTTGATACGCACCTTTTTATCATCATTCGGGGCAACTACGGCTATAACGTCAAGATTAACGCCGCCCGCAAGCACTGAGCCGTGCTGATGGTCGGTGTGGTTGCCGCCTATTTCGGTTCTGCCGGGGGCGGAGAAAAGGCGTATACCGTCTCTTTCCGAAAAAATATCGCAAAAGCTGTCGCACGCGGCGGCATAGCGCGCGCGGGCAGCGGCTTTATCGCCGTAAAGCATTGTAAAATCTTTATCAAAAGCGCCGCTTTCAATTTTCTGTTTGATTTCGGTAATATTCATAAAGCCCTCCGATTATGATTATTTGGAAATTATGGCAAGCGTGTCTCTTGCAATGGCAAGCTCCTCGTTCGTCGGGATAACGTAAACGTTTACGCGGCTGTTATCGGTGGAAATTTTAACCTCCTTGCCGCGGAGCTTATTTTGCGCGTCGTCAATTTCAACGCCTGCAAAGCTTAAATTATCGCAGACGGATTTGCGCAGATCGGGGTCGTTTTCGCCTATGCCGCCGGTAAAGGCTATGGCGTCAACGCCGTTCATAGCAGCAATATAAGAGCCTACGAATTTGAGAATTTCATATCTCTGCATTTCTATTGCAAGCTGTGCGCGTTTGTTGCCCGCCTCTGC
>CAKSQS010000037.1 GCA_934486705.1 uncultured Eubacteriales bacterium | reverse complement strand
GACTCAAAGGGGTTGCGGTCGTTTTCAAGGGAAAGCTGCGTGTTAAGCACGTCAAGCTTGGTTTTTACTTCAAGCATGGCGCATTTATAGCGCATCATAAGCTCGGCAAAAGGTCTTGTCTGGTCAAAAAGCTCGTTTGCCTGGCTTAAAAGCTCGCCGGTATCCGTGTTTTTAATATCAATCATTATTTTCCGTCCTATCGGTATTTCCTGTTCTTTTTTCAATAATAAAGCGCGGCCGTGCCTTTGTTTCAAGATATATTTTGCCTATATACTCGCCTATTACGCCCAGGCTTAAAAGCTGTATTCCGCTGAAAAAGAAAATAATGGTTACAAGCGAAGCCCATCCCGCCACGGTTTTGCCGAGCACGAAGGTTACTACCGACCATATTATGCCTGCAAGGCTTAAAAGCGCAATTATAAACCCGAACACGGTTATAATTCTTATAGGCTTGGTGGAAAGGCTCGTGATTCCGTCCAGCGCGAGGGAGATCATTTTTTTAAGCGGATAGTGGCTTTCCCCCGCCAAGCGCTCGCGGCGCTCGTAATAAACGCAGGTGCTTTTAAAGCCCACTAACGGAATCATTCCCCGCAGGAAAATATTTACTTCCTTGAAATTTTCAAGCTCTTTTATAACCTTAGCGGATAAAAGCCTGTAATCGGCGTGATTATACACCACATTTGCGCCCATACGGTTCATAAACCTATAAAAGCACTGCGCCGAGGTGCGCTTAAAAAACGTATCGCTCTCACGGCGGGAGCGCACACCGTACACAATTTGGGCGCCGTCAAGATATTCCCGCACCATACTGTCAATAGCGTTTATATCGTCCTGCCCGTCGCAGTCAATGCTTATGGTAATATCGCAAAGCGGTTCAGCCTCAAAAAGCCCCGCAAGCAGCGCGTTTTGGTGACCGCGGTTGCGGCTTAGGGATATTCCCGTAAAATACTTTTCCTTTTTCGATAATTCGGTTATTATATCCCACGTGCCGTCGCGGCTGCCGTCGTTTACGAACATAATGCGGCTGTCGTCCGATATAATATTATCGGCAATAAGGCTTTTAAGCTTTTCCAAAAACATGCCGCTTGTTACAGGCAGCACCTTTTCTTCATTATAGCAGGGAATTACAATATATAATACGGGTTTCATTATTTTACAAGACCGGATGATGTGTCCTTCTGAATAACGTCGTGCGCGCCGCCCTCAACAATGCTGGTTGCCGAAACAAGGGTGAGCTTTGCTTTCTGTTGCAGCTCGGGTATTGTAAGCGCGCCGCAGTTGCACATAGTGGAGCGAACCTTTGAAAGCGAAAGACTTACATTGTCTTTAAGGCTGCCCGCATAAGGCACATAGGAATCAACGCCCTCTTCAAACGAAAGCTTTTTATCGCCGCCGAGGTCATAGCGCTGCCAGTTTCTCGCACGGTTTGAGCCCTCGCCCCAGTATTCCTTATAATAATTGCCGTTTATGGTAACGCGGCTTGTGGGGCTTTCGTCAAAGCGGGCAAAATATCTGCCGAGCATCATAAAGTCCGCGCCCATTGCAAGCGCTAAGGTCATATGGTGGTCGTGCACAATGCCGCCGTCGGAGCAAACGGGAATGTAAACCCCCGTTTTTTCAAAATATTCGTCTCTTGCTTTGCAAACGTCAATAAGCGCGGTAGCCTGACCCCTGCCTATGCCCTTTGTTTCGCGGGTAATGCATATAGAGCCGCCGCCTATACCTACCTTTATAAAGTCGGCGCCCGCCTCGGCTAAGAATAAAAAGCCCTCGCGGTCAACTACGTTTCCCGCTCCCACCTTAACGGTATCGCCGTATTTTTCGCGGATGAATTTAAGCGTGCGCGCCTGCCACTCGCTGAAGCCTTCTGATGAATCTATGCAGAGCACATCCGCCCCGGCGTTTATAAGCGCGGGCACTCTTTGTTCATAATCGCGGGTGTTTATTCCCGCGCCCACAACATAACGCTTGTGGCTGTCAAGCAGTTCGTTGGGGTTTTCCTTGTGCGCGTCGTAATCCTTGCGGAAAACGAAATATTTAAGATTTCCGCTTTTATCAACTATCGGCAGGGAATTAAGCTTGTGATCCCATATAATATCGTTGGCTTTTTTAAGGGTTGTATCCTCTTCGCCCACTATAAGCGAGGAAAGCGGGGTCATAAAATCGCTGACGGGCGTATCCTCGGACATACGGCTTACTCTGTAATCGCGGCTTGTAACTATGCCGAGCAGCCTACCGTTCGGTAAACCGTCGGACGTTACGGCTACAGTGGAATGCCCGTTTTTGGCTTTAAGCTCCAAAATATCCTTTAAGGTGCTGTCGGGCGTTACGTTAGATTCGCTTACAACAAAGCCCGCCTTATAGGACTTTGCGCGCTCTACCATAGCCGCCTCGTCTTCAATAGACTGCGAGCCGTAAATAAACGAAACGCCGCCCTCGCGTGCGAGCGCCACGGCGAGCCTGTCGCCCGAGACCGACTGCATTATAGCGGAGGTAAGCGGAATATTCATTGATATTGCGGGTTCTTCGCCTTTTTTAAACTTTACAAGCGGTGTTTTAAGGCTGACATTTGCCGGAATGCACTCGGCGGACGAATACCCCGGCACTAAAAGATACTCGTTAAAAGTATGTGAAACCTCGTTGAAATAATAAGCCATAATACTGCTTCCTCCCGATTATAATGTATTTAATACATTATACCATAACAGGAAAACTTGTCAATATTTAAAATAGGTATAATCATTGCATTTTCCGCCGCAGTATGGTATACTTTATACTGGTGATATAATTGACAGAAATATATATGGTACGCCATTGCGAAGCAATGGGCAATGTTAAAAGGCTTTTTCAGGGCTCTACCGACCTTGATATAAGCGAAACGGGAGCAAAGCAGCTGGAATATTTAAAGCGGCGCTTCGAGAGCGTCCCGCTCGATAAGGTGTATACAAGCCCGCTTATACGCGCCTATAAAACCGCGCTTGCCGTTATAGGAGATAAAGGGCTTACCCCCATTAAATGCGACGGCTTGCGCGAAATGGGCGGCGGGATAGTTGAAGGCAAGCCGTTCACAGAGGCTTTCGGCGAAAACCCCGAGCTTGCGGAAATCTGGGATAAGCACCCGCAGGACTTCGCGCCCGAGGGCGGCGAGCCTATGAATGATGCTTACGAGCGTATATGGAGCACCATAAAAGAAATAGCCGCTGATAACTGCGGCAAAACTGTAGCCTGTGCAAGCCACGGCGGGGTTATACGCTGTCTGCTTTGCCGGTTGCTTTACGGCGATATTTCTCACCTTGCCGAAATGGGTTGGAGTGATAATACCGCCGTAACGCTTTTAAGATTCGGCGGTGAAGAAAAGCCCGAGGTGGTTTTTTATAACGATGCCTCTCACCTGCCGCCCGAGCTTATTCCCAAGCGCAGCAGACTTTCCTCATTTATAGGTAACGAGAAATGATAATAATGTCGGTAGATTTGGGAAAAGCGAGAACGGGCATTGCCGTATCAGACCCGGGCGAAAGCTTTGCTTTCCCGAAAACGGTAATAACCGAATATAACGAAACGCGCCTTGCCGAAAAGGTAGGCGCGTTAGCTAAGGAATACGGGGCGGAGCTTATAGTGGTAGGCTACCCCAAAAATATGGATGGCTCTGCCGGCAGCCGAGCCGCCGAATGTGCCGCAACCGCCGAGCTTATTAAAAACAGCTGCGGAATAGACACAGTGCTGTGGGATGAACGCTGCACCACCGTTTCAGCGCACACGGCGCTCAATTACACCGACACACGCGGCAAAAAGCGCAAGGCGGTGGTTGATGCGGTAGCGGCGGTAATAATTTTGGAAGATTACCTGCGCTTTCGCAAAAATCAGTTGTGATAAAGCTTTTTGGTCTGATATTTCGGCTCGCAGGTTATATTTATTCCTAATTTCCTGAAAACCTGCTCGTCCACGCGGGAAAGAATAACGCTTGAATGCGCCTCAAGCCCCGCAAGATTTTTAACCTGACCGAGCGCCTTTTTCGCAACGTCGCTTGTCACCGCGCACATTGAAAGGGCTATAAGCACCTCGTCGGTGTGCAGGCGCGGGTTGTGGTTGCCCATAATTTCGGTTTTAAGGCGCTGAATAGGCTCTATTATGGTTGAAGAAATAAGGTCAATATCATCGGGTATTCCCGCCAGTATTTTAAGGCTGTTAAGCAGCATTGCCGAGGCAGGTCCTAAAAGGCTTGAGGTTTTACCCGTAACTATCTGACCGCCCGATAATTGAAGAGCCACCGCCGGGGAAGAGGTTTCCTCGGCTTTTTTCAGCGCTGCGGCTACCACGGGGCGGTCCTCCACCGTCACGCCCACCTGTTTCATTAAAAGCTCTATTTTCGGCGCGTCGTTCTGGTCGCTTAAACCCTGCCGCGCGCTTACAAGCGCGGCGTAATAGCGGCGGATAATCTCCTGGCAGGCGGCAGCCTTTACAGCCTCGTCGTCCACTATTCCGAACCCCGCCATATTTACCCCCATATCGGTGGGGCTTTTATAGGGCGACTCGCCCATTATGCCCTCAAGCATGGCGTTTAAAACCGGGAATATCTCAATATCCCTGTTGTAGTTAACGGCTGTCTTATTGTACGCTTCCAGGTGGAACGGGTCTATCATATTAACGTCGTTAAGGTCGGCGGTCGCCGCCTCATACGCCACGTTTACGGGGTGCTTAAGCGGAATACTCCAAATGGGGAAGGTCTCAAATTTAGCATAGCCCGCCTTTATACCGCGCTTGTGCTCGTGGTAAAGCTGGGATAGGCAGGTAGCCATTTTGCCGCTGCCGGGTCCCGGGGCGGTAACCACCACAAGCTGCCGCTCGGTCTCTATATAATCGTTTTTGCCGAATCCCTCTTCGCTTATAATGTGCGGAATATCGGATGGGTAATCGCTTATCGGGTAATGGCGGTATACCCTTACCCCCAACTGTTTCAGGCGGTTTTCAAAAGCGAGCGCCAAAGGCTGCCCCGTAAACCGAGTTATAACAACGCTGCCAACATAAAGCCCTATGCCGCGAAACGCGTCAATAAGGCGCAGGGTATCAAGGTCGTAGGTTATGCCAAGGTCGCCGCGGCGCTTGTTTTTCTCAATAGCGTCGGCGTTTATTACAATTACTATTTCTGCCTCGTCCTTAAGCTTTAAAAGCATTTTTACCTTTGCGTCTGGCTCAAAGCCGGGCAGCACGCGCGCCGCGTGGTAATCGTCAAAAAGCTTGCCGCCGAACTCCATATAAAGCTTTCCGCCGAACATAGCTATTCGGTCCCGTATATTCTGCGATTGCAGCTTTATGTACTTCTCATTATCAAACCCGATTTTTTTCATTCCGTTTATCTCCCGTATTCCTTTTCATTCAAAAACCATTATACAGTATAACAAAAGAATAAGCAAGCGCGGATTTGACAAATAAGCCAAAATATGGTACTATACCAATTGAATCGGGTGAGTAAATATGTCGGTTAAAAACACTGTTCCCTTGTATAAAAAGCAATTTTCATTTCTCGATACCTCGGCCAACGCCTTTCTTATTGCGATCTTCGGGTTTTTCCCCTTAATTGTTTTTCGTGACTACACAAACATAACCTATGCAAAGCTCATCACGTTTTTGTGTTTGTTTTTCATTTTTGCGGCGGTTGTGCTTTTCGTATTCGGCGGCGTTTTTCTTGACGGCTACAGACCGAAAAGAAAACCTCTGCCGTCAAATTTGCCTTTTGTGTTTCTTGGAATATACTTGCTTTCCGCCGTTTTGTCATTTCTTTTTTCACCGTACCGTTCGTTAAAAAACGGTATGGGAAAATCCGCTTTTTTATTCGGCTCGGGCAGATATGACGGCTTTTTGCTGCTGCTTTGCTACGCCGCCGCATTTTTGCTTTTAAGCTTTTTCGGCAGCTTTAAAAAAATACATATTTTAGTTATCACGGGTGCTCTTACCGTAATGAATATTATCGGGATTATTCAAACTCGGGGAATAAATATATTTAAGCTCTACCCCGCCGAGGCGTATAAGGGAAAGCTTGACGACTTTGTTTCCACCGTCGGTAATATCGACTTTTTCTCCTCAATAATCTCGGTATTTTTACCCATTGTAATTTTTGCTTTATTTCTTATTAAGCTTAACATATTTGAAAAAATATTTCTTTTTATCTCCGCCGCATTAAGCGTTTATCTGCTCTTTTCGCTTAACGTAAGCTCCGGCAAGCTTGCCGTAACCGTTACCGCCTGCCTTGCCGTTCCCTTTCTTTGTTTTGTTAAAAAGAAAATATCCTTGCGCGGCGCGGTTATTATTTTGGCGGCAGAGGCTCTTTTGTTTGCGGTGTTTTTGGCGGCGGTATATAAATTTGTGCCCGTAAACACCGGCGGCGCGTCCGTCAACCGCCCCTTTTTGACCGAGATCAGCAACATTCTGCACGGTGAAATTGACGAAACCACGGGAACTTACCGTGTGGGCATTTGGCTGAGCGCACTTAAAATGTGGCTTAAACGCCCCATATTCGGCACGGGTATGGGCGCGTTTATGAAAGCCTTTGCCGACTTTACCGACGGTGAGCTTGCCGCTTTTTCATTCGGTAAAATAGACACTTGCCACAACGAATATTTGCAAATACTCTGCGTGGGCGGAGCGGTAGGCCTTGCAAGCTATATAGGCTTTATTATTTCTCTTATAATAGAGGCTTTTAAGCACGGACGGGAAAACCCGTATATTTGGGTCTTGCTCGGCGGAATGTTCTGTTATTTAATTCAGGCGTTTTTTAATTTTTCAATAATTATAACAGCGCCTGTTATTTGGGCTGTATTCGGCTCAATAAATAATTTAATGAGGAGAGCGGAAAATGAAAAAAACATCTGAACGAATGGCTTCGCTGCTTTTGGCTGCCGTTATTGTAATGACGGCGATTTCGGTCTGTTTCACCGTTTCGGCAGAAACGACCCCCTATTATTACGATTCGTACATAACGCCTGCCGATTATTACGACGACTACTACCAAACCAACAGCAATTATCTGCCCGGGGATTACATAACCCACAGCGATTATGTAACCGAAAGTGATTATATTTACGTCACCGACCCCGAAACGGGCGAAAGCTACGTTACCAAAAGCGACTATTTGGTAAAGCGCGAATGGACCGAGATAAGGGATAAATACACCGGCGTGGATTACTCCGACGAAAGCTGCTATGTAACGCAAGCCGACTATATTCGGGAATCGTACAGGTATGACGATTTAAGCGACGATACGGTTTCGTGGCACTCTTACAATTCGGGCAAATATGTAACCGTCAGTGATTATAATTATTTTTACACGGGATACGCTGATATAACATGTACGCTTAATACCCGCACCGGAGTATTCATAGCTTCAGGGTGGGGAGAAATGCCGGATGATTTCAGCTCCTGGGCTCCTTGGTTATATTACGACAACCGCGATTTTATCAAAACGGTAATAATTGAAGACGGTATAACAGGAATAGGAGCAGAGAATTTTCGTTATTGTTATAATCTTACAGATATTGTAATTCCCGAAAGCGTTACATATATAGATAGAAATGCGTTTTACAATACAAATTTAAAAAATATTTATTATATGGGAAGTGCGCAGCAATGGGATAATATCTGTGTAGATTCGGGTAATGAGAACATCCGTACCGCAAATATTCACTTTAATCAGGGCAGTTATCAAACCTCAAGCGATTACGATGGAAACGCTACATATTCCGGCTCCTGCGGGGATGCTGCCGAGTGGAAATTAACATATGAATACAGCGACGAGGGTTCGGGCTATGTTCTCAATGTTTCGGGCTGCGGAGAAATGAAAACCGATTGGTTTATGCTATCAAAGCTCAGGAATTATTATATCAGTAAGCTTGTAATTTCCGAGGACATTACCGCTATTGACGATTACGCCTTTTATGAACTTCCGATTGACCGCATTTATTTGCCGAGTACGCTCAAAAAAATAGGCGATTACGCTTTTTACCGTACAGGCGCTTGCGGTGAACTTATTTTACCGGAATCGGTTGAATATATAGGCAAAGACGCGTTCAGGGGAACTCTGATTTACACACTTGAAATTAACAGAATGTACCCCGATATGCATAATGTACTTTACGGCGCGTTCAGTGCCTGCAGTGCGCTTAACTATATTCGTTTGGGAAAGAATATAACCTACCTACCCGAAAAAGCGTTCTTAAAGTGCATAGGTATTGAATACATATATTATACGCAAAATCTTGAAAGCATAGGTGATTATGCTTTCGCCTACTGCACAACACTTAAAAGCTTTTATCAGTACAGCGAAGACGGCGATTACGACAATGAAAAAATCATAAAATATATAGGCGACGGTGCGTTTTACTGCTGCTATAAATTAGAATACTTTTATTTTTACAACGGCTTTGAACACTTAGGCGCAGAGGCGTTTTACAAATGCTTCAGTCTTAAATGGGCAACTCTCCCGCAGGATATCGTAAGAATAGAACGCGGCACGTTTGCTTATTGCAAGTCGCTCGAAATTGCCTCCCTGCCCGTCCGCCTTGAATATATAGGCGAATATGCATTTTACGGCTGCGAGTCGATTAAAAGCCTTAATACGGGGTTGAATTTGCAAAGCATAGGCGCGTATTCCTTTGCGCATTGCGTATTGCTTGAAAGCATAGAATTTCCCGATACGCTTGAACGGGTTGATATGTCCGCATTTTCATACTGCGAAAAACTTAAAGACCTGTATTTTTCAGACAGTGTGCTTTATTTCTGCTACGACATTTTCTACTCCCCGTTTGATACAGATATTACCATACATGCCCCGACATATTCAACTGCGTATTACTATGCAATCGACAACGGTTATAATTTTGTTTCAACCGGAATAGCCAAAAGGGGTAATGCGCTCGGCGTAATATGGAAAATAGATTCGGATCTAAAATTAAGCCTCACTCCAAACAGCGATTTTATACCTGACATTTCTGCCTACACCGATGTTCCGTGGTACGTTTATACCGATAAGATAACCTCGCTTAATATCGGTGAGGGTGTTGAAACAATAGGGACAAACGTTTTCGCCCGAATGGTAAATTTAAGGTCTGTTTCGCTGCCCTCCACCCTTAAAAGAATAAGAAACGGAGCGTTTGCCGATTGCCGCAGGCTTGATAATGTTCTCCTGCCCGACGGCGTAATTGAAATAGGCGACCGAGCTTTCAGCAACTGTTCTTCCCTTTCGAATATCCATATTCCCGACACGGTTATCGCCGTGGACGATTACGCTTTTTACCGCTGTGCCAAGCTTTCATCCGTTAACCTCGGCGGCGTTATTTACCTCGGGAATTACGCATTTTCAAAATGTACGAAACTTGAAAACGCCTATCTCGGAAAACAGCTTGCCTCAATAGGCGAATGTACCTTTGAAAAAACCGCGATAAACGAGCTGTATGTTCCGGAAAGCGTTACATTTATTGACTGCGACGCGTTTTCGGGTAACGATGACATAGCGCTTTTATGCCATTATAAATCATACGCTGTGGATTTTGCAGGGGAAAATCTTATAAATTACCTGATACTCGGAGATATTTCGGGCGACGGAGAGCTTAACGCGGTTGATTTATCAGCCATAAAAATATTACTCCTTAACGGCGACGATACATCTTTAAGCGTTTTGGATGTAAACCGTGACGGTGTTTTCAACCTGCTTGATTTGATTGCCGTAAAGAAAATTTTATCGGGTAACACAGCGCCCGCAAAACCCGATAAAATTAACCCGAAGGATATTTTGCAAACCGAAAAAGACTATGCCATAATAGAACAAAACGAGGACGGGTCATATTACGCTTCAATAATAACATTTCACAATGATATTGAAAACGCAGCCGCCGGTACTTACTATGCCTCTTTTGCGGGAATCAGTCGTTTATATGAAAACGAAGGCGAATTTATAGACAGATATATTTATGAGCGATACAACCCCGAAACCGACGAAACCGAAATAGTTGTTGAGGAATTTTACGCTGACACACCCTTGACCTTGAACGGAAAAACATGGTGGTATTCGCGATGGTGCAGTTTCGGTAACGGCGGGCTTGTATATTTGCTAACAAATGAAGAACTTATCATTGAAAGTTCCATGAAGCTAAAACCCAACGCCGACGGCTCGTTTACGGTAGTCCGCTCCTATAATGACTCGTTTGAAACCGGCGATATATTTGCACCGGTGGATAACGACAAATCAATTTGGGAATGTATAATATAAAGTAATACCCCCTCAATCAAGGCGGGGGTATTGCTTTATTCGAAGCGCCGCGCTTGCGGCGTTTTCTGTTTTATTCAGCCAGTCCCTCGGAAACACCCATAAGGATAATTCCCGCAAAGACGGTGAAGATTATTAAATAATGCTTAAACGAAAGCTTTTCCTTTAAGAATATGCGGGAAAGCAGCACTGAGAACACGCAGTAAGCCGAAATCATAGGCGCTGCCACGGTGGGGTTGTCCCCTATCGCGTAAATATAGGCGAACTGCCCCGCAGTCTCGCAACCCGCGCCGAGCCACTTGGGTAAATCCCATTTAAGGCTCGGTTTTTGCTTTTTAATTACATAAACGTAAATAAACGCGGCAATACCCATTATTAAAAATGTATACTCGTATGCAATGTTCGCCGAGTCCTCGCCTACTATTTCTTTATCAAGCAGTATTGCGTCGGCAAATGTGCCGAGCCCGTCAAGCAGGCAATAGAAAATAGGGAAGAATACCGCAATAAAGCCCGATTTGAATTTTTTGTTTTCCGCTTTATCGGCTAAAGCGTGCGCCTCCTCGTCGTACTTCTTCTCAACAAACGCAAGCCCCGTAACGCCCAAGCACACAAGCACTATGCCCGCCCAGCTTAAGGCGTCGGGCATTTGCCGCAAAAATATAAGGCAAAGTATGCATGCAACCGCGCCCGATGAATTGCAGATAGGCGAAGACACCGAAAGCATTATGTACCTTAGCCCCACATAGCCCAAAATCATTGAGGAAACATAGCAGATTATCGCGGGCGAATACTTTATAAAGTCCACAGGGTAAAACTTTGCCCCCGTTAGCAGCTCAAAGGTCGCGTGCAGACCCATAACCGTACCCACGGCGACTACTATTTTCCAGTGACTGTATTTATCGGTCGGCTCGGAGCCCATTTTTGAAAACAGATCCGACCCGCCCCAAAACATAATTGTAACTAAAGATAATATAAACCACATAATTTTAAAAATCCCCACTTTTTTAATTCCGAATTATTTATTATTCCGATAACTTTTTCGCAAACTCGGCAAGCTCGTCATCGCTTAAAAATTCAATCGTAAGCGTGCCCTTGCCGTTGCCGGAGGGATTTATATGTACCTTTCTGTGCATTTCGTTTTTAAGGGAAAGCTCAACCTCGCTGTAAAAGGTCGGTTTAGGCTCTGCGGGCTTTTTAGCCGCAGTTTTTGCTTTTTTGGCAGCTGCCGCCATTCTTTCAAGGTCACGAACCGACGCTCCGTCGGCTGCGGCAAGCAGCATTTTAGAGCGCGTATTTTCATCATCACACGAAAGGAGGGCGCGCGCATGCCCCGCGGTAATGCTGCCGCGGCGCAAAGCCTCTAATTCGGTGCTGTTAAGGGCAAGCAGGCGCAAGGCGTTAGTCACCGCGCTGCGTGATTTACCCATTCGCTTTGCAACCTCTTCCTGGGTCAGTCCGTAGCCTTCAATAAGCGAGCGGTAGCCGAGCGCCTCTTCAACCGCGTTTAAATCCTCACGCTGCAGGTTTTCTATAAGCGCTAATTCCATTAGGGTCTGTTCGTCCGCGTCCTTTATTATAACAGGCACTTCATTAAGCCCCGCAATGCGGCTTGCGCGCCAGCGGCGTTCGCCCGCAATTATACTGTATCTGCCGTTTGCATTTGGCTTAACCACAATAGGTTGTATAAGTCCGTGTCTCGCAATGCTGTCCGCAAGCTCCGAAATGCTCTGCTCGTCAAAGTCCTTTCTGGGCTGGTCGCGGTTGGGTTCAATATCGTTTATATTTAATTTTACCGCGCCGTCACTGTCGGTCGCGTTTTCGCTGAAAAGGGAGTCGAGTCCCCTGCCGAGTCCGCCTTTTTTTGCAGCCATTTTATCTTCTCCTGTTCTTCTTCAAAAATTCCTTGGTTAAATCGTCATATGCCGCCGCACCCTTTGAGCGCTTATCGTAATACTGTATCGGCATACCGTAGCTCGGCGCTTCCGAAAGCCTTACCGCGCGAGGAATTACCGATTTATAAAGCTTATCGGCAAAGTATTTTTTAATTTCGGTTACCACCTGACCCGTCAAGTTCAGCCGTCCGTCGTACATTGTAAGCACTATTCCCTCAATTTCAAGGGTTGGGTTGTAAAGTCTTTTTACCTGACGTACCGTTGCCATAAGCTGCGAAAGCCCCTCAAGCGCAAAATATTCGCACTGTATCGGCACAAGCACGGTGTCGCAGGCGTTAAGCGCGTTTATCGTTATAAGTCCTAAGGACGGCGGACAGTCTATAAATATGTAGTCGTATTTATCCCGCGACGCAGCAAGGGTCATTTTAAGCTGCGCCTCGCGGTGCTCAATTTCAATTAAATCAACCTCCGCCGCCGCTAAATCCATTGATGACGGAACAACGTCTACATTCTTATACTCCGTCTTTACTATGGCGTTTTCCAGCTTGCCTGTGCCTATTAACAGCTCATACGAGGTGGTTTTTACCTCTTTTTTGTTTATTCCAAAGCCGCTTGTCGAGTTGCCCTGCGGGTCGGCGTCCACCAAAAGCACCTTTTTGCCCGCAATGCCAACGCCCGCGGCAAGATTTACGGCAGTTGTGGTCTTCCCGACGCCGCCTTTCTGATTAACAACGGCGATTATCTTCCCCATTCTTATTCCTCCCTGTAAATGTTTCACGTGAAACACTTTAAGTATTATAGCATTTTACAGAACAAAAGTAAATATAAAAATTCGGAATACGGAATGAAAAATAAAGGCTCCCTTTAGGCAAGGGAGCCTTTTTCTTAATAATTCCACATTCCTAATTCATAATTAGGTCTTGTCTCCCGGTTTAAACAGCGCCGCCATTAAAAAGCCCGATACAACGGCGGTTGCAACGCCTGCCGAGGTTGCGGTTAGTCCACCCATGAGTATACCCATAAAGCCGTATTCCTTTACCGCCTCTTTAACTCCGCAGGCAAGGCTGTAGCCGAAACCAGTAAGCGGAACGGTTGCTCCCGCACCCGCAAACTTAACAATAGGCTCGTAAATGCCTATCGCGGTAAGAATTACCCCCGCCACAACGTAAGAAACGAGTATTCGCGCGGGCGTAAGCTTGGTATAGTCAATTAAAACCTGACCTATAAGGCAGATAAACCCACCCACAAGAAACGCATATAAGCAATGCATAAAAATATCCATAAGGCAACCCCTTTTATAATGTTTCACGTGAAACATTGTTTTTTACATTATAGGTTGCCCTATGGATTGTTATTTATACCTCTATACCGTAGCTGTCTGAAATACTTTTTTTAACCTCGCCGTAATCGAGCATACGCACCTTTACGGTATCGGCGCTTTCCGACCGCACGCTTATAACTACCTTGCAGGTATTAAGCCGAATATCGGGAATTGTGCGTATAATTTTAATCTGTCCCACATTTTCGCGCGGGCAGTGCAGCTCGCAGGCGTTAAAGCCCTTTACGGTCTGCGCGTAGATGTTTCTGCCTATTTTCAGCTTTCCTAAGCGGAACTCGTAAATACTTAAATAAGCGTAATACATTATAACCGCGCAAGCTACCATAGTTAAAAACAGGGTAAGCCTGCCGAATTTCGGAAAAACAAGGGTCAGTGCTATGGAAGCGGCTATCGTAATTATAAAGTACAGCCCCGGTAAATATAAAAATCGGTTTTTGGTTACAATATCCCGCCGCGCGTGCATCAGCTTGCCGTCGGGCGCTAAAAACGGAAAATACGCCTGAAACTGGCGCTTTATCTCGCCCCGCCTGCCCGAGGGCACTATAACCGCCGTTTCGCTTTTTGAACCGCCGTAGCCGCCCACGCTTACCTTCATAGCGTAGCGCTTAAAAAGCCGCATAAGCGGGGTTTGGTCTATAATAACATCGTTTACCGAAGACTTTTTAAAGGCGGAACGTCTGCGCACGAAAAAGCCCGACCGCACCTCTAACTTTTCTTTTTCAAGAAAAAGCTTGAAATTTATATATTTAAAAAGCGAATAAACAAAAGATACCGCATAGCTTAAAAGAAAAACAAGGGTTATTGCGTTTACAATAGGCGGAAAATAAGATTTAAAGCCGCTTGAAACGTTGTTTATCTCGTCAAGCAGAATATTATTGAGGGCAATACCCAAAAGCTTACCCGCCTTATTTATCACAGGCACGCCGATAAGCATACCCGTAACGGCAGATGAGGTGGTAGCCGCCATAACCGCCACTTTAAAGACCGAAAACTTAACGGCGGTGTAATTATCTTTGCCGTATAAAAGGCGGGAGATCTCGGCACTGTCCTTTGTGCTCAGCTTAAAATCAAAGTCCGCCTTGCCCTTAGGCCCTGCCTCGGTATTTATTCGGTAGGATACCGCGCGGAAAACCGCGTCGATAGGGTTTTGCACCGTCTGCACGGACGAAAGCTTATTAACGCTTATAAAGGCGCTGCTTTTAAAAAGCACCCCCATTTTAATTGTCACGCCGTTTTTGCCGCAAATAAGGCGAAAGGAGTGGCAGCGCAATGCGCCTATAAGGGTAATTGCCATAAATCCTATAAGCTCAAGGGTTAAAACGCCCGTAACGCGGCGCTTTATAATATATTGTATAACGCCCTTTAAAACAGGCAGAACCAGCACAAAAAGAAATGGCTTAATAAGGCTTACAAGCATAAGCGGGTGGGCGCGGAACTCCTTTTTCAAGCGTTTTCCTCCTTTGTGACCGACTTTATAAACAGCTCAACGTCAGATACGGGCAGCTCGGGTATAATAACGCTGCTGCGCGCCGCTTTAAGGCTTAGCGCCGCAAGCCCCATACTGTGAGCAAGGGGCGTGGAATAGCTTTGAACGTAAATAAGCCTTGAAAAGGGCATTATATGGGTAGTCCTTATGAAAATACCGCGGTTTATAATAATTGCGCCCTTAGGGAACAGTATTTCATAGCTTGCAAAATAGGCGGGAATATACCACAGCACAAATATAAGCAGCGCCGCCGCCAAAATTACTGCCGGCAAAAGACACCAAAGCGTTACCGAGCAGAGAAAGAGCAGCACCGCAATCGGAATAAAGCCTATTAAACATATGCGCACCTGCCACAAAAAGCGGGTTTTTTTCGGTATTCCGTTTTCTTTCATACTATTCCCTCCTTTGGTTTACATAACATATTTATTTGCTCTTTACCGCATCCCAATATTCCTTGTATTTCTGCTCGGTTTTATTATCCCCATACTCATAATACCGCTTATTTTTAAGCGCGTCGGGTAAATACTGTTGGTTTACATAATGATTTTTAAATTCGTGCGGATATTTATAATTTTGCCCCTTTGTTTCGGCTTCTTCGCCGTCAAAATGCTTGTTTTGCAGCTGCCGCGGAATAGGTCCGCCTATTCCCTTTTCAATATCCTCCATTGCCGCAACAATAGCATTATGCCCCGAGTTTGATTTTGGGCTTGTAGCCACTAAAATTACCGCGTCGGCAAGGGGCAGGCGCGCCTCGGGCAGACCTACCGATTGGGCAATATCCACCGCCGCTTTCACAATGGGTATTATTTGCGGGTAGGCAAGTCCCACATCCTCACAGGCGCACACCATAAGCCGCCTGCAGGCGCTGGGAAGATCGCCCGCCGCAAGCAGCCTGCCTAAATAATACACGGCGGCGTCGGGGTCAGAGCCGCGCATTGATTTTTGGTAAGCCGATATTATATCGTAGTGCTCATCGCCCTCGCGGTCGTAGCGAACGGCATTTGCCGCCGCAATTTCCTCCACCGTATCGTCGGTAATGTCAATTTCCGTCTCGTTTTCGCTTGTCAGCACGCATAACTCCAGCATATTAAGCGAACGGCGCACATCCCCAGCCGCAGCGCGGGATATTTTTTTTTCAGCGTCTGCCGAAATTTTAATTTTTTTGCCCTTTTCCTCGCTTAAAATGCCTATTGCGCGGTCTAAAACGGCGGAAATATCATCTGGGGTCAGCTGCTTGAACTCAAACACCGTGGAGCGGCTTAAAATCGCGTTATACACGTAAAAATAGGGGTTTTCGGTGGTGGAGGCTATAAGAGTAATATCCCCGTTTTCAATGTAGGAAAGCAAAATTTGCTGCTGTTTTTTATTGAAATACTGTATCTCGTCAAGATAAAGCAATATGCCGTTTTGGGTATCTATCGTGCCTATTGAGCCGATAATTTCCTTAATATCTGCGGTTGAAGCGGTGGTCGCGTTAAGGTAACACAGCTTTTTCCCGCTTGTGGCGGCAATTATATTGGCAACCGTGGTTTTACCCACGCCCGAAGGCCCGTAAAATATAAGGTTGGGTATATTTTTTGAGTCGATTATGCGGCGCAGCACCTTTCCCGGCGCTAAAAGCTGCTTTTGCCCCGCCACTTCTTCAATTGTTTTCGGTCTTAACCTGTCCGCTAACGGTGAGTTCATTTTTTTAACCTGCCTTGATATTAACATTTTCCGCTTTTTCGCTTCATATTATAAATTATACGGGAATTTGGAGTGGAAAAGCATTGAAAAAAACAATTTTTATTAAAAACGCCCTTATTTTAACCGTTTCCTCGCTTATATTGCGCTTTGTGGGAATAATTTTCAAGGTTTGGTTAGCGCAGCTTATCGGCTCTGAGGGAATAGGGCTTTATCAGCTTATATTCAGCGTGTATATGCTCGCCGCCACCTTTGCCACAAGCGGAATAAGCACCGCCGTGACAAGGCTTGTTGCCGAAGAATTAGCCCTCGGCACAAAGCGGGGCACACTTAAAATACTGCGCCGGGCCATTGAAATTACCCTGCTTATTGCGGGGGTAACGGTTGTAACGGTGTTTTTCGGGGCGGAATTTATAGCCGTTCGGTTTTTGAACGATATTCGCGCCGTGCCCGCGCTTAAAATACTGCCGCTCTCTCTCCCCTTTATGGGGCTTTCCTCCTGCCTGCGCGGGTATTTCATAGCCCGCCGCAAAATAACGCCGAACGCCATTTCGCAGCTGTTTGAGCAGGCGGTAAGAATAATACTTATAGTAGTGCTTGTGGGTAAATTCTGCACTAAGGGCTTAGGTGCGTGCGCCGCCGCCGTGATTTTGGGTGACAGCGCCGCCGAAATATTCTCGTTTTTAATGCTCTGGTTTATATGGCTGCGGGATACGAAAAAGCTTAATAACATCACCGGCAGGGCGCGCCCGCCGTTCGGCATAGTAAGGCGCATACTGCACATTTCCGTTCCCATAACCTCGGGCAGATATTTAAACACCGCGCTGCGCACGGGCGAGAATATTTTAGTGCCGAAAAACCTTGCGAAATACCCGTTCGGGGGCGAAAACGCCCTTTCGCAATTCGGTATGATAAAAGGCATGGCGCTGCCCATACTTTTCTTCCCCTCCACCCTGTTAAACGCCGTTTCAACGCTGTTGATTCCCGAAATATCCGAGGCGGAGGCTCGCAATCACCACGGGCTTGTGCGCTCGGCAACCCGAAATATTTTAAAATTAACAAGCGTTATTGCCTTTATTTTCGGCGCAATATTCTTTGTGGGGGGCAGAAAAATAGGTCTGCTTATATATAAAAGCCCCGAGGTGGGCGAGCTTTTGCGCGCGCTGTCGCCCATAGTGCCGTTAATGTATTTAGACAGCATTTCCGACGGCATTTTAAAGGGTCTCGACCAGCAAGCCTTCACATTTCGCACCGCCGTTTCCGATTCGGTGCTGCGAATTATTCTGATTCTTATTTTACTGCCGATTTTCGGGCTTAGGGGATTTATTTGGATAATGTATTTTTCAAACGTTTTAACCTGCTTTTTAAACGTCGGCAGACTGCTGCACGTAACAAAGGTTAAAATTCGCTTTATAAATGAGATTTTATTGCCGCTTACCTCCGCCGCGGTAATTGCGATTGTTTGCGACAGATTATTGGGGCTTTGGGGCGGTATGGGCAATTTGGTTTACATAATACTTTTATGTATAATTTCGCTGCCCCTGTACTGCGGTGCAATGTTGCTTTTTAAAGTAGTCAGTCCCGATGATCTGCGGTCTTTTCTCCGTAAATAATTTCGTAGTTTCTTTTAATCACCTTTTCCCCTCGCCACTCGTAGGCTCTGCCCGAAATATCCTCGCCGTATTCGTAGCGGTCGCGGTAGCCCGCAATAAATTCGGGAATGTAGGTGTTTTTCGCATTTTTATTAAGTGGGCACACCTCGGCGCAAATATCGCAGCCCCAAACGGTATTATACCTTTTGAGGGCTGCTTTTTCGGCAAAATTAAGCTCATTTTTTTGCTGTGTGACAGCCGATAGGCATTTCCCCTCTAAATCCCCCCTTGGACAAGTCTTTTTACAATTGCCGCACACGGGACATTTTTTGAAGTGATTTTCGGCAGGTATTTCAAGGTCGGTTACAATTTCGCAAATAAAACACCAGCTGCCGTAGGTTTTGTTTATTAAAAGCCCGTTTTCGCCGTATGCCCCAAGCCCCGCAGCGGCGGCGGCGGAAACCTCGGGTATGGGCGAATTATCAGCAAAGCTTTCAAATTTATATTCGGGAAATTCTTTTTTCAAATCGTCCGTTATGTTTGAAAGATATTTTTTCGTTATATCGTGGTAATCGGGCACAGCGGCATATCGGCAAATGTTTTCGGGGTGAGCGTTTCTCACCTTGTAGGGAAATAAAAGCAGAATTATTGTTTTTGCGTTTTCGGGCAGCCGCTGCAGCGCGCGGCATGGTAAAAGGCGCTCCTTTACAGGGTCAAAAGCGCAAAAGCCCGCGTCGCGTATTCCGTTTTTATTTATTATTTCAAGTATCCTCTGCTTCATCTTAAATTACCGAAAAACTCCCGCAGGAGTGATAAGCATTCGTCCTCATATATTCCGCCGTAAATTTCGGGCTTGTTATCAAGCGGTATATCGCTGAGCCGCACCACGCTGTCAATACAGCCGGCTTTAAGGTCATACGCCCCGAAAACAAGGGTGGAAATTCGCGCGTTTATAATAGCTCCCGTGCACATGGGGCAGGGTTCTAACGTGACGTACATTTCGCAGCCGTCAAGCCGCCATGAGCCTAAATATTTGCAGGCGACATTTATCGCCTCGGTTTCGGCGTGGGATAGCGCATTTTGCTTTTCCTCGCGCCGATTATGCCCCCTTGCTATTATCTCCCCGTTTTTAACAATAACCGCCCCCACCGGGACTTCTCCGCCGCGTGCGGCAGAGCGCGCCTCGGCAAGAGCGGCTTTCATAAACTCACTGTTCATTTTTAACCCTGAAATGTTCCCGAAAAATACGGCGTATTGTTATGCGGGTCAAATTCAGGCTTGCGGTTTCTTATAATAAATAGAATTATCGGCACTGAAATTGTGAAGATTATCGACAGCACAATATACAGCGTAGCGTTAGACTTATCAAAGGAGGAATAAACCCGCCACAAAGCAATAAAGAACACTACCGCATAAGCAATCAGTACCGCCATAAGTGCGAAATAAAGAATTATTACCGGAATAAGCGACATAAACTGCTCGGGCGACATTTCAGCCGAGGTATTTACCGCATCAAGCGCGTACCCCGTAATTTTGCTTACCGAAATTATCGAAAATACAATAAGCGCTATAGACTCTATAAGCACTATTCCCTCTAAAACAGGAAGAATTATGCCGAAACGGGCGGACTTTGTTCCGTTTTTCTTTTTGTATTTTTCGGCAAGCGTGCCGAATACCCAACCGCTTGCTACGGGAATAAAGGCAAGCCACGGGTTTTTAATTTCCGCGCTCTTTGCCATTTTATAAACGCCTATTGCCTCTAACAAATAAAACACTATACCGATAGCTGTGGAAACCGCAAATACGCCTATAAAAAATGTTAAAAAGAATGATACGGCTTCCTCCGGCAATCCCAATTCCGCTAAACGATCAAACATATTTACAAACTCCTTTTAAAAATATACAAGAGATTCGACAATACATATAACAATGAAAATTACAATAACCGGGCTTGTGAAAAACCATTTAAAGCGCTGCTTAAACTCGCTTTCGCAGCTGTTTTTTTCAAATTTGAACAGCTCCTTTGAATTTTCACTTAAAGCGAGCGCCAGAATACCTAAGGTAAGGCAAATAAGCAGGAAAACCGCATATATAATATTCTGCGCAGTCTGCGAAATACCGCTCGGCATAAAATCAAATATTACCGAAACAAAGTTATTGGTAGCGTGCACCGCCATTGCCAAAAGCAGCGAATTTGTTTTTACTGCTATAAAGCCTAAGGCAAGCCCCACCAAAAAAGCAAAGGGCATTTGCTCAAAGTTGCCGTGCATAAGCCCGAAAAGAATTGAAGATACAAGCACCGCAAAGCCGTCGCCGTATTTTCTGAGTGAGCCCAAAACAAGCCCGCGCATGGCAAATTCTTCTACCAATGCGGGAACTGCCACGGTTGATAAAAAGCAGAGCAAAAAGCCGAAAAAGCCTTTAGGCGTTTCGCCGGAGCTTACATTGTAATCAATCCCGAAGGAGCTGAAAAACTGACTTGCCGCAGAGGTTGCAATATTGGCAAAGGCACAAAATGCAACGCCTATAAAATACATTGCCAGCCTGTTTCCGCGCTGCGGCTTTTCAAGAGGTACTAAATCGCTTATTTTAGCGCCGTTTGCCTTGAATATTGCAATAAACGGGACGGTGAACATCAGCATTGACAGTACAATTTGCAAAACCTGCATTACTGCGGGGTTTTGCACTATTTCCATTGCCTTTTCAGAGGTAAAGCCCAATCTTTTCATTATTAAAAGGTAAGCCACGCTCCAAAAAATCAATACCGCCATTGTAGTTATAAGCGAAGCGCCTATTGCAAGCGCTGATTTTTTTATTCCGTTCCTTTCCTCATAGGTTTTAGGCGTAAAGCCGTAGGGAATAAAAGTTACATAGCTGTGCGGCACTGCGCTCACCCCCGGCTGCTCAAAAGTCGGGGGATTGGTATTTGTATTTGCCGCGTCCGTTTTCTGCTCCTCAAACTGCGGATTATATTCATCCATAGTTTTATACCTGCCTTTTTACTCGGAATATTCTCCTCTATTCCTCTGCGCCGGTGCTTTCTTCCTCGGTTTCCGGCTCGTCGGGCTCTGCCGCGCCCGCGTCAGCCTCGGGTGCTTCGGGCAAATCGGTGGGTTCTTCGTCGCTGTGCTCTGTCACCGCTACCGAGAGTATCTTTTCACCCTCGCCCACCTTCATTACGCGCACGCCCTTTGCGGGACGGGCAAAGGTGGAAATATCGCCCGAGAAAATCCTTATTATTATACCGTTTGAGGCTATCATTATAATATCCTCTTCGCCCGTTACCGCAAGCGACGCCGCAACATCACCGTATTTTTCAACGCGGTAGTTGGTAAGACCCTTACCGCCGCGCGATTGCAGGCGATAATCGCTTATCGGGCTTATTCTGCCGTAGCCCGTTTCGGTAATGGTTAAAAGCTTGGTTTCCTCACTGGTAATTTCCATTGAAACCACATAGTCTTCGGGCTTCATTGTAATTGCCTTAACACCGCGTGCTCCTCTGCCCATGGCGCGAACCTGATTTTCGTTAAACTGAATTGCCATACCCTTTTTGGTGGCTATAAACAGGTTGTTTTCCCCGTTTGTCATTTTAACAAAGGTCAGCTCGTCGTCATCGTCTATTGAAATTGCAATAATACCGCTCTTTCTTGTGTTTCTGAACTCCGAAAGCTTGGTGCGCTTTATAATACCCTTCTTTGTTACCATGGTTATAAAGTGTTCCTCGTCAAGCTCGGAGGCGGGCAGAATTATCGTAATTTTCTCGTTCGGCATAAGGGGCAGAATGTTTATAATATTCATTCCCTTTGAGGTACGGCTGCCCTCGGGTATTTCGTAAGCCTTAATGCGGTACATTCTGCCGAGGTTTGAGAACAGCATAATGTAATCGTGTGAAGAGCATACGAACATATTTTCAACCGTATCGTCGTCGCGCGTGGTCATACCCGTAATTCCTCTGCCGCCGCGGTGCTGAACGTTATAAGTATCGGCAGGCAGGCGCTTAATAAAGCCGTTTTCGGTCTTTGTAAGTACGCACTGCTCTTCGGGAATAAGGTCTTCAATATCAACGTCGCCCACAACGTCGGTAATTTCGGTACGGCGGTCGTCCGAGAATTTATCGCGAAGATTCAAAGCCTCGGTCTTTACAATATCAAGTATACGCTCGTGGCTTGCCAAAATTGCCTCGCACTCTTTAATAAAGTCTAACTTTTCCTGCAATTCATCAAGAATTTTCTGTTTTTCAAGACCCGATAACTTACCTAACTGCATCTGCACAATTGCGGTGGTCTGAATATCGTCAAGCCCGAAACGGTCGGATAACGCCTGCTTACTTTCGGGTATAGTCTTGCTTGAACGAATTATCGCTATAACCTCGTCAATAAAATCAAGTGCTATCTTTAAGCCCTCTAAAATATGTGCGCGCTCCTCTGCCTTGCGCTTATCGTAAGCGGTGCGGCGGCGGATAATATCACACTGGAAGTCTATGCAGTTTTGCAGCATATCCTTAAGGGTTAATATCTGCGGCTTGCCGTTTACTATCGCAAGCAAAATAGTGCCTATTGTGGTCTGTAAAGCTGTATTTTTGTAAAGCTTGTTAAGTATTACCTGCGGGTTAGCGTCCTTCTTTAAATCGACAATAATTCTGATACCGCCGTCACGCTTTGAGGAATAGTCAACAACGTCCTCTATCCCCTCAATTTTCTTATCTGCCGCCTGGTCGTAAATCGCCTTAACAAGATCCTTTTTGCGCACCTTGTAGGGTATTTCGGTTATAACTATGCGGTATTTACCGTTTTTGGTCTCTTCAATTTCGGCTTTGCCGCGCAGGGTTATCTTGCCCCTACCCGTAGCGTAAGCCGCGCGTATACCGCTGCGACCCATTATAATGCCGCCCGTCGGAAAATCGGGTCCCTTTATATATTGGCAAATTTCCTGCAAATCCGCCTCGGGGTTATCAATAAGGGCGCACATACCGTCAATTACTTCGCCTAAGTTATGCGGTGGAATTTCGGTTGCCATACCTACCGCTATACCCGAAGAACCGTTTACTAATAACTGTGGAAATCTGACGGGCAGAACCTCGGGCTCGTTTAAGCGGTTATCGTAGTTCGGCTGAAAATCTACCGTTTCCTTGTTAATATCGTCGAGCATATGAAGCGATAGCCTGTTCATTCTCGATTCGGTATAACGGTAAGCAGCCGCGGGGTAACCGTCTATGTTACCGAAATTTCCGTGACCGTCTATTAAAGGATAGCGGAGGGAGAAATCCTGCGCCATACGCACCATTGCATCATAAACGCTGGCGTCGCCGTGCGGATGGTAACGACCGAGTACCGAACCAACGGTATCGGCGCATTTACGGTACGCCTTATCGGGCGTTAAGCCGTTTTCAAACATTGTGTAAAGTATTCTTCTGTGAACGGGCTTTAAGCCGTCGCGCACGTCGGGTATAGCACGCCCCACCAGTACCGACATTGAATACTGCAGCATACTGCCCTTAATTTCGTCTACAATTTCAACCGGAACGATTTTTGTTTCTTCATTACTCGGCCAGTAAACATTTTCTTGCTTTGCCATTTCTTCTCACCCCTTAAATATCAAGATCCGTCGCGAATACCGCGTTATCTTCAATGAATTTTCTTCTCGGCTCTACTTCCTCGCCCATAAGCATTGTAAAGGTTTGGTCGGCAATTTCCGCGTCCTCCATATTAACCCTTAACATTGTTCTGTGCTCGGGGTCAAGTGTGGTTTCCCACAGCTGCTCGGGGTTCATCTCACCGAGACCTTTATAGCGCTGAACGTCGGGGTCACCGCCTAATTCCGCTACGTATCTGTCCTTTTCCTCGTCCGTAAACGCGTCAAAATACCTCTTGCCCTTTGCAACGCGGTAAAGCGGCGGCTGCGCTAAATATATATGCCCCGTTTCAATAAGCTGCGGCATATAGCGGAAAAAGAATGTTAAAAGCAGCGTTCTGATGTGCGAGCCGTCAACATCGGCATCCGCCATAATAACAATTTTATCATAGCGCAATTTATTTATATCAAAATTTTCGGCAATTCCCGTGCCCAAAGCTACTATTACGGGGGTCAGCTTATCGTTTCCGTAAACCTTATCTACCCTTGCTTTTTCAACGTTCAGCATTTTACCCCAAAGCGGAAGTATTGCCTGGTAGGTGCTGTTTCTGCCCTCTACCGCCGAGCCGCCTGCCGAATCTCCCTCTACTATGAATATTTCGGTCTTGGTCGGGTCGGTTGAAATACAGTCGGTCAGCTTTTCGGGCATTCTTGTTTTTCCGCCTATGCCCGATTTATTTCTTTGCAGCTCGCGCGCTTTCTGCGCTGCCTCGCGCGCGTTGGAAGACGCGATTGATTTATCAAGAATTATCTTAGCCTCTGCGGGATGGTCTTCAAGATAATTCATCATCTTTTCGGCAACTATGTTGTTTACAAGCGTACCTATTGCGGTATTGCCTAATTTCGCCTTGGTCTGCGATTCAAACTGCGCGTCGGTTAATTTTACGCTTACAACCGCCACAAGACCCTCGTTAATATCCTCGCTCTTTAAATTGGCATCGCTGTCCTTCAAAAATTTAAAGGTGCGGGCGTATTTGTTTATAACCCTTGCAAGGCTTGTTTTAAAGGCGCTTTCGTGCGTACCGCCGTCCACCGTGTGAATAGTGTTAGCAAAGGACATTATTTTCGTATCATACCCCGTGCTCCATAAAAGTGCTATTTCCGCCATGGAGTCGCCCGATGCGCCGCTTAAATAAATAACATCCTGATTTAATCTATCCTTCTTGCTCTTTTCAAGCAAAAATTCAACGTATGATTTAATACCGCCCTCAAAGTGCAAATCTTCTTCGCGGTGGGGAATATCCGCGTCGGTACGCTCGTCCTTTAAAACAATGCGTATGCCCGCGTTTAAGAAAGCCTGCTCGCGAAGTCTTAAAAGCAGCGTATCAAAATCATACCTTGTAGTATCTGTAAATATGGTCGGGTCGGGCTTAAAGGTAACCTTTGTACCCGTTTTATCGGTATCGCCTATTATTTTAAGGTCGGTTTTTATGTTTCCGCACTCATACCTCTGCAAATATATATGCTTGCCGTCGGCAATTTCTACTTCAAGCCAAGAAGACAGCGCGTTTACTACCGACGCACCCACACCGTGAAGACCGCCCGAAACCTTATAGCCGCTGCCGCCGAATTTACCGCCCGCGTGCAGAATTGTGAAAACAACGCTGACTGTAGGTATTCCCTTTTGCGGATGAATACCCACGGGTATGCCGCGCCCGTTATCGGTAACTCTTATTACTCCGTCATCCAATATTTCCACCAAAATCTTATCGCAGTAGCCCGCAAGCGCCTCGTCTATTGAGTTATCCACAATTTCATAGACTAAGTGGTGCAGTCCGCGCTCGCCCGTAGAGCCTATATACATACCGGGGCGCTTTCGCACCGCCTCAAGCCCTTCAAGCACCTGTATGGAATTTTCGTCGTAATTTTCCGTTACAGGGGTAGTAATGTCATTACTCATTTTCAAAAAACATTCCTTTCAATTA
>CAKSQS010000036.1 GCA_934486705.1 uncultured Eubacteriales bacterium | reverse complement strand
TAAGAGCCTACGAATTTGAGAATTTCATATCTCTGCATTTCTATTGCAAGCTGTGCGCGTTTGTTGCCCGCCTCTGCCGCGGCGCAAATATCGCGGTTATCGTTTGAAATACCCGAAATTCCGAGCATGCCCGATTTTTTATTGCAAATGGTGTTTACATCCTCGGGGGACAAATGCTCTTTCTCGGCTATGTAAGTCAGCGCAGAGGGGTCGAGCGTTCCCGAGCGAGTGCCCATCATAAAGCCGTCAAGCGGGGTAAAGCCCATTGATGTATCTACGCAAACGCCGTCCTTAATAGCGGTAATGGAGCAGCCGTTGCCGAGGTGGCAGGTGATGATTTTAAGGTCTTTCTTCGGCTTGCCCTCAATTGCGGCTACCCTGTCGCTTACAAAGCGGTGGGATGTGCCGTGCGCGCCGTATTTGCGAACACCGTATTTCTCGTAATACTCATAGGGCAGGGGGTACATATAGGCCTTGGGTGGCATTGTCTGGTGGAAAGAGGTATCAAACACAACCACCTGCGGAATTTTATCGCCGAAGGTCTTTATGCAGGCACGAATTGCCAGCACGTGTGCCGGGTTGTGCAGCGGTGCTAAAGCGCCGAGCTCCTCAATTTTATCAATAACATCGGGTGTTACAAGGCAGCTGTTCGGGAAAATGCTGCCGCCCTGTACTATGCGGTGACCGATAGCCGAGATTTCATCGAACGAATCAATAACCTTGGCGCCGCTCTTTGTAAGGGCGTACACTACCGCCTCAAATGCCTCGCTGTGGGTCGGCATGGGGGTTTCGGCGGAGTATTCTCTGCCGTCGGCGGTCTTGTGGGAAATAGCGCCAGTAACGCCTATTCTCTCGCAAAGTCCTTTTGCGAGTACCTGCTCGTTATCCATATCTATAAGCTGATATTTCAAAGAGGAGCTGCCCGCGTTTACAACAAAAATTTTCATACTTAAAACTTCCTCCGGTAAAAAATTTTAATTTATCCTTGAAAAGTATTACTCAACTAATATATAATACTTTATATAAGGCATTTTTTCAAGTTTTTTTTGCAAAGAAGTGATATTTTGTCGGCAATCGGCATTATAGCTGAGTTTAACCCCCTGCACACGGGGCATAAATATCTTTTGACCGAGGCGCGCCGCCACGGCACGGTTGTTGCCGCCGTAAGCGGGAATTTTGTTCAGCGCGGCGACGCTGCGATTTTTGAGAAAAGAAAAAGAGCCGCCGCGGCGCTTGCCTGCGGCGCGGATATTGTGCTTGAAATTCCTGTAAGCTACGCTATGTCGACCGCGCAGAATTTCGCGTTGGGTGGGGTTTCGGTATTATCGGCTTTCGGGTGCGGAAGTCTTATCTTCGGCAGCGAGTGCGGGGATATATCAAGGCTTGAAAACGCGGCGGACGTACTTTCGGGCGAAAAATATAAGGAACGGCTTAAAGAATACCTCGATACGGGGCTTACCTTTGCTGCGGCACGGGAAAAGGCGGCAGGGATAGGCGAAGACCTGCTCTGCGGCGCTAATAATAACCTTGCAATAGAATATATTGCGGCGGCAAGGGCGATAAATGCCGATATGAAATTTTTAACCGTTCGGCGGCTGGGCGCTGCGCACGACGCAGAAACCGCCGAAAACGGATATGCCGCGGCATCCCTTTTGCGCGAAAAAATGCGGGCGGGGGATATTGATTTTTGCAAAAAATATATACCGCCCGAGGCAATGAAATTTTTTACCCCCGAAAACGCGGCGGATATAAAAAGGCTCGACCGCGCAATACTTGCGGTTTTAAGGCAAAAAACGCCCGAAGATCTAAAAAAACTGCCCGATATAAGCGAGGGAATAGAAAATAAACTTTTTTCCGCAATAAGGCTTGCAAACAGCGCGGAAGAACTGTATAATACAGTTAAGGTAAAGCGATATACTCATGCGCGCATAAGGCGGCTTGCGCTTTCCGCCTTTTTGGGGTTGGATAACGAGTTCTTTATGAAACCGCCGCCGTATGTAAGGGTGCTCGGTTTTAACAAAAAAGGCGAGGAGCATTTAAAGCAGGCGGCGGAAAGGTCTCCCATACCGATTATAACCCGCGTATCGGATATTGAAAGGCTGCATGGCTGTGCAAAGCGACTTTTTGCCGCGGAGTGCCGCGCAACGGATATGTTTTCATTGGCTTTGCCCGTACCGCAGCCATGCGGGGCGGAGTATACCGCAAAAATTATAAAAACGGAGTGATATTTTTATGGTAAGCATAAAGGAGATTGAAAGCTTTAAGGATTACGGCCGCTGCATATGCATTACAAACGGCGTTATTGAGGCGTATGTTACGGTGGATATAGGACCGAGAATAATACGTTTCGGCTATGTTGACGGGCAGAATATGATGTGCTCAAACCGCAAGGCTTTCGGACCAAAGGACGATAAGGAGTTTACCGATTATTTCGGCGAGGGCAAGCGTTGGGAAAACCTCGGCGGGCACAGAATTTGGCTTTCTCCCGAGCGCTACCCCGAAACATATTACCCCGATTTAGAGCCCGTAAGCTATGAAATAACCGACGACGGCGCGGTATTTACCCCTAACCCCGAAAAGGAAAACGGCGCAGCCAAAAGCCTTGAAATTAAAATGGACGCGGACGACGCTAATATGCAGGTTATTATGCGCGTTAAAAATATTTCGGAAAAGGATAAGGATTTCGCCGTTTGGGGTCTTTCGGTCTCCGAAAAGGGCGGAACGCTTATTATACCTATGAACACTAACGATACAGGGCTGCTTTCCAACAGAATTATATCGGTTTGGCCCTATACCGATATGAGCAACGACCGCATTTACTGGGGCAGGAAGTATGTTACCCTCAGGCAGGATGAAAAATACGAGCAGCCTATAAAGTTAGGCTTTGACCTTAACTGCGGCACGGTTTATTACTGCCTTAACGATGATATTTTCTGCAAGAGCTTTGATACCAACCACCCGAACGGAAATTACCCCGACGGCGGCTGCTCCTTTGAAACCTATACCAACGACAGTATGATTGAAGTTGAGTCATTAAGCGAGCTTAAAACCGTAAAGCCGGGCGAGACCGTTACCCACACCGAAAGCTGGGCGCTCTGCAAAAAGCCGTGTGATATTGATTTCAAGAACGATAATTCAATAGACAATATGCTTGCAAAGCTGTAAAAAGCCTTTGAAATAAAAAACATCCGCAGCCCCTATTTGAAAGAATCGGGGCTGCGGATGCTTTATTATCGGTGTGCGATTTTCGCGGCAATTTATATTTCAAAAAGTGCAAGGCGTAACCTTGCATTCATAATCGGCGGCAAAGCCGCACCGCACCTATTACTTACCGAAAATCATGTTACCGATTTTATTTTGAGGTAAGAGTGAAGAGGTAAGAGGTAAGAAGTAAAAATCCCCATTCTTACGAATGAGGATTTTTGGTGGGAGAGAGTCAAGCATATCCGAACCTTTTTCGAAGTCGGGCAAAGAAAGTGTTTTCGCACCCTTTTTAAAATTAAAATAAAACTCTATTCGGTCATCATATAGAATTATCGAGTTTACAAAACTGTCAACAAGCCTTCTGCGATTTTCCGATTTTGATGCATCCACCTTTCTGAAACGATGAAACCAAAATTTAATCTGGTCACGGTCAAGCATCGGGCGGGTAATACTTTCTTGTGCGATTTCAATTTCAAGTTCCTTCTTTTGACCTTCCAATTCTTCAAGGCGTTGTTTTGTGGATGCTGTAATAATACCTTGCTCGATAGCCGAAAGAATATTGGAAATACTTTTATTAACTTCTTCAAGTCTCTTGTTAAGTAAAGATACAGCGGTGTTTTCCTGCCTTTGCATTTTCATAACAAGGTCGGTTACATCTTCAATCAGATTATCATCCCAAATGCATTTGAGAATTTGATCAATGACAATATCCTCAATCCACTTCTTTTTAACAGCTTTTTTATCGCAGCCGCGCTTTCGCTTTGCCGAAAGACATTTGTAATAGCGATAGGTTTCTTTATTCCTCGCCGTTCCGCTTTCACCGACCATAAATGTCATACATTTTCCGCAGTATAGCTTTGTTGATAAAATATATTCTTCGTCTGCACGGTGTCGCGCCGGTGATTTTTTATTTTTGACAATGCGTTCCTGTACGCGGTTAAATAAATCTTTCGGCACAATAGCGGGGATGCCGTCGGGAACGACAATATCACGATAAGCATATTCGCCGATATATCTTCTATTGGTGAGCAGATTGGAAACGGTGTTAATTGTCAGCTTTGTTCCCCTGGTGTTCCGCAATCCTTTAACATTTAAATCATCGGCAATCTCTTGCATAGTTTTTCCTTCATCATACATTTTGTATGCCGAAAGAACTAACGGTGCGGTCTCATTATTAACAACAAAATGCTGATTTACAATGTTATATCCGACAGGAACAGTTCCGCCGTTAAACCGGCAACTCAATGCGTTTTCGGTCTGTCCGCGGATAACTTTTTCTGCCAACTCCGCAGAATAATACTCCGCCATACCTTCCAAAACAGATTCAAGGATGATGCCTTCTGCGCCTTGTGAAATGGCTTCGGTGGCAGAAAGTACACGGACATTATTTCTTTTCAAAATGCTTTTATAATGTGCCAAGTCGTAACGGTTACGCGCAAAACGGTCGAGTTTCCATACAATGACAGTTTCAAACTGCTGCTTTGCGCTGTCTTTAATCATCTTTTGAAAATCCGGGCGGTTATCGGTTTTAGCTGACATTGCCCTATAAATGTATGTGTCGATAATTTGAATACCGTTCTTTTCGGCAAATACTTTGCACTCACGCAACTGACCTTCAATGGACTCTTCACGCTGATTATCACTTGAATACCTCGCATATATCACTCCTGTCATTTTCTCACCGCCTTATTTAACAACCTTGTATTTAACTCGCGGACCGTATTTTACAGAGGAAAGAAGTCCAAGCTTTTCAAACTTTAAAACAAAACCTCGGATCGTTGCATAGGCAGCGTCCCCAAAATCTTTTTCGAGTCGCTTTGTTGAAAATTCACCTGTACCGTAAGCTGACAGCACAAATCTCCAAAGCTTTGTTTCTTTTTCGGTTATTTTCCCGTCTTTAACGGCGTCATCATAAACAGTTAAGGTTTCAACGGCGGTAAAACCCTCATTCATCTTATTGTAAACATTGTTTATGAAGTAAAGAATAAACGGGGTTACATCTATCTTGTCGCTTAATTTTCTGTTTTCTTCAATTACCGTGTATGCGTCATAATATGCTTTGCGGCTTTTTTCGATCCTGCTTGAAAACGGAATAAACAGTGCCGACCGATAACCCTTTTGAATTAAAAACCATAAATGAACGAGCCGTGCAATTCTGCCGTTCCCGTCAAAATACGGATGCACAAAGCCAATGTAAAAATGAATGACTGCTGCCTTAATTAAATCGTTAATTTCATCCTCGGCATTAGCAAATGCGATAAGCGACTTCATAAACTTAGGCACTTTTTGAGCGTCAAGACCTGAATGCTCAATATGATCGCTGACAACATAAACCGTATCGTGTCTGTAAAATTTGCCCTCTAACAATTTATCGTCATTGGTTAGAAAATCTCCAACAGTCATCATATAAAGCCTATATAAATTGTCCTCGGTTATTTTGTTGGCGGTATCGGCAATAAATTCAAGCCCATGCTTGATGCCTAAGATTCTGTTTTCCTGCTCGCCGTCAGGTGCCATGCCTTTTAGAATTTTGCGCACACTGTCACGGCTGAAATCCACGCTTTCAATAGCCGAAGTGGATAGTATTTCCTCCTCGGCGGCTTTGATTCCGTAATGCGTATCCTGCGGTTGTAATAACAGCTTTACCGCGTTTTGATTGACGGCGTTAAAGGATTCTGTAAAAACAATATTGTTGCCGTCAAAATCATAAAGAGGCAAAGGCTTATAATACAATTCTTCCAAGGTTTTAAGAAAACTGTCAAAATCCGCACCGTACTTGTATTTGAGCTTTTTATAGTCTTGAAAATGCTTATCTTTTAAAATTTCGGTAAAGATTTTAATGTCCATAGCGGCCTCCCGATATAACAAAGTATCAGTTTATATCAGTATAGCGCAAACGCAAAAAAATGTCAAGTATGAAAGCTGCGGCAGAAGGTACTTCATATGCATCAGCATTAAGAATTATTTTATTTCATTTCCGCAATAAAAATAAAAGCAAAATCTGTTTCAAATACTTTTATTAAATTCATCTCGCTTTGGGTGATATACTTCACAATATTTTCTTTATTATCAGGATAGATTTTGATTTTCCGCGTTTCGTAATCAATGGTATCGCTTTGATTTTTGTCTATGGAAAGCACAAACCGACCACCGATATTTAACAACGACTTTACTTTATTGATTGCTGTTTGCTTATCCTTTATGTGCATAAAGGTGAGTGAAGAATAAATCACATCAAATTTGTGTTCAAAATTGTATTCTGTAAAATTGCCGCAAACAAGCGTTACATTCGTTTGATTATTGAGGTTTTCCTTTGCCCGTTTTATGGTTTTCGGCGAAAGATCAATGCCGCAAAATTCACGACATTCGGGTGCCGCGCGAACCGCGAGCCGTCCTGTTCCCACGCCGATTTCAAGCACGGATTTTTCTTTTGTCAACTGCAACGAATCAATAAACTGTCGCCCGTCCCATTTGTCCATATATTCCAGCAGCGGCTCCGGGTCGCGCACGGGGTCATTGTTTTCGTCAATAAGCAGATCGTAATGTTCAATTATACCGTTATTTGAAATATATAGCTTGCATAATTCAACAATCTTCTTTAGAAAAGGCAAATCATTCCGACCGGGATTATCTATTCTAAATGTACAACCGCAAACTTCATGAAATTCTTTTCCGAAGATAACCTTACTCTTGCCGCCCGAGCAAGAGCCACAATGACCGCAAAAATCAATATGTTTCCAAGCGGTGTTTTTTATTTTGCCGTCCACAATGTCCGCTTCAAAAACTTTACAATCATCAGACCAAACCGTCCAAAGATTTTTAGGTTCGTCAGGATCTTTAATAGCAATGAAAGCAACACATTCATTTTTGAATTTGAGCCAATAATATATTTTATCATTCCAACAAGAAGCGTTGTCCTTGTAAAATTCAATATTGTTACTTCGTAAAAAAGAGATAAACTCAAATGCTACTGCTTGATCTTCTCCTGTTAGGTTTTCTTTTATATAATCTTCGATTTGCTTAGTCATAACAAATACTCCTTAATATCGCCCACAAACTGATTACCGCAACGGGCAAGCTCACCAAGAACACGGTTTATTCCCTGTTCGGTTGTGTACCAGTTATTTTTCGTGATATTATAGCAATGCACCGGGCAGACAATAAATTCAGTATCTGGGAAAGCCAACTGATAAAGCATAAGGCAGCGCCGAGCGTGAAACGCTTTGCAAGCGATTATTGCCGTTTTAATTTCAAGACTGTTATCATTCACAATTTTTCGGGAGAAAAAGGCGTTATCTCGTGTATGACCTGACTTCTCCTCGCCGAAAATTGCCGTTCTCGGTACGCCGCTTTTTATCAGTACATCGGTGAAAAATTCACAGTCGGTTTTGTAGTCGCCGCTGTATATTTCTGCCTTTGAACGCACACCGGGCCATTTATCCCGTTTTACACTAACGCCGCCCGACGGGATAACATATTCAGCAAAGCCTTTATCATACAGCTTTGCCGCATATTCCGGCTGCTCTGGGTGTGAACCGCCCGGCAGAAAAATAGCGTCAACCTTTTGTGGCTTGTTGGAAACAAATATAAAATTTGAGATGTCAACAATAATGCGATTATTCATAAACGATTCATTTGCAGAGTTCATAGCACTTCACATCGCATTCTTCATCCGAACCGAATTTTGCTTGGGTTTTTGATAAACCTGTAAATCTCATACCGCACTTTTCCATAACTTTGCCGGAAGCAGGATTATCTATGTGGTGCTTGGCGATAATTCTATTCACACCGTTATTAAAAAGGTTGTTAATTACTCCGCCCAGCGCCTCGGTTGCATAACCGTTATTCCAATAATCATAAGCTAAATTGTAACCGATTTCTGCGGTCTTTTTGTCCTCTGAAAGATCGACAACATCAATAATTCCGATTAACTCACTGTTGCTTTTAAGTTCAATGCCCCACCGAAAATCAAATCCTTTTTCGGCTTGGTTTTTATACATTTTCAGCAATTCTTTTGTTTCCTGAACGCTGCCATGCGGATGCCAGCGGCAATATCTTGCTACTCTTTCGTCCCAAGTCCAGTTTTTAAACATTTCTTCCGCATCATTATCGGTAAGCGGTCTTAAAATTAATCTTTCGGTTTCTATCACACTCATAGTAATTACTCCGTTACAACATTTTTAACTTTCTCAATTATAGGCGTATACCAATATGGCAATATTGTTTTTGCGTTTTCGAAAGCCTTCAACTATATAGACACGGAAAATCAAAAAGATTGGGAAATATTAACTTATTTTAAATATGTAATATTTCGAATTGTTTTCTGTACATATACAAAGACTGTTTACCCGTTCGCCACAATTTAATCTTTTGCTGTTTCCCAAACTGTCGGAAAGTGCTTTTTAATAAAAATGCTCATTTCGTGTTGCGGCAAGTTTTTCAGATTGTTGTTTTCAACATCTTTCCTTAATTCACCAAAAACAAAATTCATTTCCTTTTCGGAAATATCTTTTTTGGATTTAATGCGGAACAATCCTTTGTTTTCCTGCTCCTTGTAAAACGCAAAGAGATCCGGAATTACCGTTATTCTGTCAACTTTTATAGGCTTTGCGGTCGCATACGCACAGCTTATTTGGGTCGGGGTGGTTATCTCTTTTAAATTATCACACTCATATAAATATCCGACATTGCCTTTATATAAATCATAAAAGGCATTTTCGTAATATTCTGAATAAGTTAGATTATTACCTCTATCAAAACCGTAGGGATAAAAACTAAACGGTTTTGGGACAGGCTTTACCGCATATAAAAGTGCAACCAACGGATCGGTTGAAAAATATATATACGGTCTGCCGTGTTCAGATAAGAACGGCTGCAATTCACTAAGCCTCGCAACAGGGCTACCGTGATAAAATGTCATATTAAACAACTCCAATTCATCAGTACGGAATAGCGGTTTTTATCCTTCACATTCGGATTTCAAGCCCTCTATTTCTTCCGAAAGTTTATCAAAACAGATTTACCTGCTGTATCGGGCATTAGTTTTTTCATTGCCGGCTGCTCTATCAAATTATTGTAATTTGCCCTGTTATCGCGCAATTTCTGATATTCCGTAAAGAATGTTTGGTCGTCAAAAATGTTTTGTTCTGTCATTCGTAGTTCCTCAACCTGCACATGATTTCATACATTGCCACTTTGTTAGAATCCCATTTTAGCAGTTTTCGTGCATCGTTATACGGCAGCCATTTATATTCGCTGTGTTCGCGCGAAAGGGTAGGGTCGGCGTTGCACTCAAAAGCAAAGCTGTATTCAGGTATAACAAAGATATTCTTGTCCCAATGCGCGCGTATGGTTTCCGTCACAATTTCCGCCGGAACGAAAGCGACACTTTTGAGTTCGGTGAGTTTTTCGGCTGTCACGCCGGTTTCTTCTTTTATTTCGCGCAGGGCGGCGTCCGACGGTTTTTCGTTATTCTCACCGCCGCCGGCAATAAATTGCCAAATGTCAGAGTCTGCGCGGCGAAACACGCAAAAACACAATTCACCTTTTATAAAACGGTAGGGAACGGCTAAAATCTGAAACGGAGCGCGCATTTTTATTCCTCGCTTTCGGCTTTTAGACTTTCGATTTCGGTCGAGAGCTTATCAAAATGTGCCTGCACTTCATCTAAAATGGCTTTTGCGTCCAGTGCCGCGCATTTTATATCTTCTATACGGCAATCCAAATCATCGGCTCTGTCCTCGATATCGTCAAGGCCGGATTCGTTCCCGTTTGCACAAGCGGCAATAGGACAATCGGAAAAGGCTACATTGTTTCCGTCGCCGGAAATTTCCACACTGTCAAGCGAGACATTTTCAAGCGCAATATTCGCCCCGTCGCCGAGAATTTGCAGCATATTTATATCAGAATTATTAAACGATACATTTGCCCCCTCTGAGTAAATCATCACATTTTCCAACTTTTCTTCAAGCTCTGTAATTCTTTTTTCCAACTCCGCTATTCTGTTTTCAGCGCTATTCATTTTATAAACCTCTTTTTGCAAATAATTATAATTTCCGCCGCCGTTGCTATATAATAAAGTACACGAATATCATAAATAATCGCCGCCTTCATCACAAACAGGGATATTGCATACGTTTGCGGCGGTATTAAAATAAATAAAATTGCAGAAATAATCAAAAACCCTACTGCTGTTATACACAACCGCATACTGCATGAATTTTTAAAGCTTACAACAGTAATAATCACAGCCGTAGAAATTCCGAAAATAATAAATAATTCCATAAGAAACATAACCGGATTTTTTGTCAAAACAAAAAGTAAAGTAGGCATATCCGCGCCGCCGATGATGCCTATTGAGCCGTTTATTACCGAAATGCTGCTTATATTGAAAATAATACTGTTAAAAAGCAAATACGATAAAGCCAATATCATAACATCATAAATTACAGCAAAAATTCTTTTCATTCTATTTCCGTCCGTTTATTATTTCTGAAACCAAATCAATACACCAAAATATGAAGCACATCAAAACCGCTGCTTGCAGGCACAGCAAAAACAAATTAAAATTTGAGCCTTTGGGTTCTGCCTGAAGTACCGCTGCAAGGTAGGTATTAGCCGGATAAGCGAAAACCCGTTTAATACGGAAAAACATACATGCTGTGGTAAGCACCGAAACAACGGCATAAAACACGGTGTTTATGTATTTTATATTATATTTTCTGTTTATCAGCCGTTTGGCTGTATATAAGGCGGCACAACATAAAAGCGCAATTAAAGCGGGAAACAAAAATGTATTAAAAAGAGCTTTTTTAAAAACGGCGTCCTTAAAAAACAGGCGGTAATAATTTGTTGTGCCCAAAAACTTAGGCGTGTTGTTTTTAACCGATATCGCAGTAAATATTATACTGAACCAAATATAAATGGTGGGTATAATAAACCATAAAAGCTGTTTTGCCTTTTTCACTTAAAATCATCCTTTCGTTTTTGCACGGTATTTTTGCGAAATTCCGCCGGGGTGGTGCCTGTATGTGATTTAAAAACACGGCTGAAATGCTGTACGGTCTTAAAGCCTGTCATATTCGCAATATCTTTTATGGGCACGCTTGTAAATTCAAGCTGTTTTTTTGCAACGGTTATGCGGTATTTCATAAGGTACTCTATTGCGGTAAGTCCCAGTTCCTCTTTCATCAGCGCCGTAAGCGTTGTGTGGTTCATCCCGGCGGCTTTCGCTATATCGGGCAGAGTAACGCTTTCGTCAAAACGGCTTTCAATATACAGCACCGCGTCGCGCAGCTTTGCGTTTTTGATAATCGGTGCATTATCCGATATTTGGTGCTTTATTCCATAACCGATCAGTCCGTACATACGCTCTAAGGCAATAATAATCTCCATAAAATAGGAGCGACCTCGGCAAGACCAATACCAATCCCTCTGATTTTCAAGCTCTGTTTGCAAACAATCTGCCGCCTGCACTATTTTTTCAAGCTGTGTTTCGGCTATTGGCACAACATAAGCCTTATCGGTAAACGGCTTTAACAAAAATAAATCGTGCGTGGAGGCAATATCGCCGTATTCTTTTTTACGCAGCATCTCAAAGGACATATTAACATTTAAAAATTCGGGATGAAAGTAAATACAGGTATACTGTGCTTTTTGCTTTGAAATAAGCACGGGGTCGGCGGTTTCGTCAAAGCAGATAAACGCAGGCGCTGCGGCGCAGAACTGCCCGTTTTCCACCCTAAATTCCAGCTTGCCGACAGTCAGAATAATCAGCAAAAAGCATTTACCTTTTATATCAATGTTTTGAAGTCTGTCGTTCTTTACGCATTCAATTTTTGCAACCTTGCCTTCGTTATATTTTCTGCCTACCGTTATGTGCCGCATACTTTTTCCCACCTTACTAAAATTATTTTAACATAATATGAAAGACCACACAATGATGAAATTTTATCTGATTGAAAAAAATTTTTATCTAATTTTAAATTTTAGATATTGCGAAAATAATCGGTTTAACAATTCATGAAACAGAGGCCTTGACAAAACTGTTAAAGTCCGGTAAAATAAATACACAATCAAACAGATTACATAAAGTCTTGGCGCAGTACATATTTAAATTCATATAGCTGCGCAAGGCTTATTTTCATCTCTGCCGGTATGTTCCTTGACAAAAGCATAATTAAAACGCAATCCCTGCGCGGATACTGTCAAGGAATAACCGTACAGTTTTCTCGCAGGGATTTTTATTACATATCGGTTGAAAGGAGTTGACGATAAAATATGGATCAGCCATATACTATCTATCCCGAAGGGATAGGCAAGCATATTGTTTGTATATACGGCAGGCTCCCGGCCGCCGCAATACAAACAGCTTGTCGGGGTGAACCACGAACCCCCCAATAATACGACATCGGGGAATAAACAGCGGTAGTACGGCTTCCGCAGAAAGAGAGGCTAATTAAAACCAACAAGACAAAAATGGTTGCTATGCGTTTTCGTGAGAGCGACTATGCGGCAATCAAGAAAAAGTGAATATGAACTTCACCGAGTTTGTAACAGCAGCGGCAATGAATAAACCCATAACTGTTATAAACGGTCTTTCGGATGTGCTGAAAGAACAAAAAGCCATTGGCAGAAACATCAATCAGCTGACAACGCTCTGCAATATGGGCAAAATTGTATGTTCAGATTTGCAGGAGTTAAAACAGCACTATGCCGAGGTGCTTGCCACGCTCAATGATATAGTCGGGAGGTGTGGTTGATGGCAACCTTTACGGCAATCCTCGAAAAAACACAGACCGCCACGGCGATGAAACGAGTGCTTGATTATGTTATGCAAGACAAGAAAACCGTCATGGACGGAATAAAGCTTGTAAGCGGTCAGCACTGCGTTCCCGAATCGGCGTATCAGGAGTTTATGGCAACCAAGCACCAATACGGTAAAGCAAAGGGTGTATTTTTCAAACAGTATGTGCAATCCTTTAAACCCGATTGCAATGCCACACCCGAACAGATACACCGCATAGGTTTGGAAACAGCAAAGCTGTTTGATGGATTTGAGGTGATTGTGGCAACTCACATTGACCGTGACCACCGGCATAATCATTTCGTCGTCAACTCGGTAAACTGTGAAACGGGATATAAAATCCAAATAGGCGAAAAGGAATTGGAAGAACTGCGACATAAGTCGGATATGATCTGTCAGCAGTTTGGGTTAGAAGTATTAACACCGTATAAGAAACCTAAACAAAAAGCTATCAATCAGCGTGAATACCGTACCGCTTTGCGCGGTAACAGTAAAAAGCTGAAGCTGACAAATGCCATAGATTATGCGGTAGCAACAAGCCGAAGTAAAAAACAGTTTATTGAGCAGATGAAAAAGCTCGGATACGGTGTGAAATGGATAGACCGTTACAAATATATAACCTATATCACACCGGATGGTCAGAGGTTTCGGGATAACCGATTACTCGATGACAAATATTTAAAAGCCAATATGGAGGAATTATTTGCTTATGGATATTATGAAACTAAAGAACAACAATCCGATAGAGCCGATAACCGAGGAAACGGTAGCGGCATTGACCGAACCGATACAGCCTCAGTATCTGCTACTGACATTGGAACAGTACAACAAAATAGCGGAATACTTTTCGACAGTTGGGAACAGCATTGTAAGAAACACGGATTTGATATCCGAACTTCCGACGCATCAAGATTTGAACGATCTGATTATACAGACGTTAAGGCCGTGCTTAACGGAAATGCGCAAGGCGGCAACAGACAAGATGGACTCGATAGAGTATTCAACCAAGGTCAAATTATCGAGGCAGACGGACTCCTTGAAAGAGCAACTGCACACGGAAATATGCCGAATGATGAACGAGCTGAAGGCCAAGGATTTGACACCGTGGAAGCTCAAGCTGAAATGGGCGGCGTTTGGAGCAATATTACCGTCGATGCTTTATATCTTGCAGCTGATATTGCGATGATAGGAGAACCGGACAATAATGATAAACAAAAACCTAAAGTTGTCTGTGAACGCAAACGCGGGCAAAAGAAAAAACAAATTCAAGACAGCCATGATGACGGCGGTATGCAAATGAATATGTAAAGGAGGAATGACCCGACAACAGTTGAAATAAAAGCCGTGTTGCCTTATGGCAGCAAACAAATGTAATATTCCAAAACATGAATTGGAAATCCTCGCACGGCATTTCCTTCCGCAAATCCAAGCCTTTTTTGAAAGCGAACAAGGACGAAAGGAATATGAGGAGTGGAAGGCCGAACAAGCCGTGTTAAAGGCACAGACCACCGATAAAACGGCTTAAAACGCGCACAAGGGCGGAGAGGGAAAACTCTCTGTCCTTGCTTTGTTCGTTAAAGTATTGTATAATAAATAAAACAAATATGGAGGCTTAAAATATGGAAATGTGGTCTTTGATTTTTTCTGGCGTTAGCGCTCTCGCTGCAGTAGTATCTGCTATCACATCTATAAAGGCAAAATCTGAAATAAAAAATATTAAAAGCGCAATTAACCACGGCGATATTAGTTTAGCATCATCACAGAATAATGGAAATATGGTTGGAATAAATAGTGGGGAAATTAAATGAACGAGTTAAGTGTAAAAAGAGTTGACATTGAAACAGGAGAAAACGAAGGTGTAGTTGTTGGTGCTAATAATGGTGTAATTATCAATGGAATGAGTTACACTGATGTCAGAAACCTTTGCCTAGATCTTATTAGAGATGAGTTGTCAAAAACTAAAGATGTTGCATTGGTCGAAGCACAAAAGCGTGATAATGAATTGGTTTTCAAACTCTTTACAATATTAAGTAATATGGGCATAGATGAATCTATGCTTCAAAAAGCGTTTGAACAACCTTCTATGCAAATGGATTTTATAGAGGCTGAAAAATCTTATATAAAGTATGGAACACCCGAGTTATGTGATATCATCTCTGAATTATTGGTAAAAAGAATTCAGGAAAACGAGCACTCTTTATTGCAGATTGCGTTGGGGGAAGCAATTAAAACAGTGGGGCTTTTATTGCCAACCCAAATAGCAACGCTTTCTTTGCGTTTTTTACTTTGTCATACTCGATATCATTTTATAGGTAATCAGCAGGCTTTTGTAAAATATTTAAGAGAGAAAATTCTCCCGATTTTTTGTAGTGGTGTGAGCGAAAAAAGCTCCGAATTTCAACATTTAACATATACACGTTGCGGTACGATCTCAATTTCAAGTAATTCTTTGATAAATTCTTTCCTTCCTCAATATAAAGGCTTGTTCTCAAATGGTTTTAAAGAAGAAAATATTCCTGTGGTTAACGAGCAACCCATAAATGAACGATATCCGGGTTTATTTATAAAATGCATGAATGATTCAAGTAAGTTACAAATTAATGCTCTTGACGAAAAAACATTAGATTATCGTATTAATGAGTTAAAAATCAATGCCGACGATGCGGCAAAACTCAAAAACTTATATAATAATTATACTATGTCTTCTACACAAGCGCAGAGTAAGATAATTGAATGGTGTCCGGAAATGGAAGAACTTTTTAACTATTGGGAATCCTCTGCAATAAAGAATCTAAATCTATCGTCTGTAGGTATAGTTATTGGTGCGTTGTATGCAGCAACCAAAACAAATGAAATATTTGATTTAAGTATTTGGATTTGATATATAAGCACAAGCGACGGAGAGTTTTCTCCGTCGCTTGTGCTTATGTATTCGCTAAATTGCTTATAAAAATCAAAAATCCGAACGCATCACCATTGATGACAATGTTCGGATAATTTGACTTTGGTGGGAGAGGATGGATTCGAACCATCGAAGCTGAAAGCAGCAGATTTACAGTCTGTCCCCTTTGGCCACTCGGGAACTCTCCCATATTAAGCTTTAGCTGAAACCACCCGCAAAAATGGAGCTGGTGGACGGACTTGAACCCCCGACCTGCTGATTACAAATCAGCTGCTCTACCAACTGAGCTACACCAGCATTTTTTCAGCACTTAACTACTATACCATAACACCGGAATAAAGTCAAGCATAAAAATTTATTTTTTAAAACTTTTTTATTCCTTTATTGCATTTTCATAACGTCGGCTGATAAATCAGCCTTTTAATCGCTTCGGCGGCGGCGGTAAGTCCTGCCACGCCCGGCACGGGCGCCATACTGGCGGGAGATACCCTGCCCGTGCTGCGGTATTCGCCGCAATCCCGCGGCTTTATGGGCGGCTCATCGCTCCAAACGGCGGTAACCCCTGAAACGCCGCGCTTTTTAAGCTCATAGCGCATAACCCGCGCCAAGGGGCAAACGCTTGTTTTTGATATATCCGTCACTCTGATACGCGTAGGGTCGGTTTTATTGCCCGTTCCCATAACGCTTATCAGGGGGATTTTTCTCTTATACGCCTGCTCTGCCAAAAAAAGCTTTGCGGTCACATTATCCACCGCGTCTATCATAACGTCGAACTTCTCAAACGGTATAACGCTTTCGGGCGTTATAAACTCGCAAACGGGAATTATATTGCACTCGGGGTTAATATCCCTGTACCTTGCGGCGGCAATATCGGTCTTGTTTTTACCCACGGTGGAATTAAGCGCTATAAGCTGGCGGTTTATGTTGCTTTTTGCAACCGTATCGTTATCGTAAATATAAAGCGTGCCGATACCTGAGCGCACAAGCGCCTCGGCGGCATACGACCCCACGCCCCCAAGCCCGAAAACCGCGGCGGCGGAGTGCGAAAGCTTATCGATTCCGTTTTCGCCTATAAGCGCGGCGGTTCTTAAAAGTTCTTCTCGCATATTACAGCTCCAAATATTTAATAAGGTAGGGTATTTGCGTTTCAAAATCCACCCCAAAGCGTTCCTCGCGGTTATCGGTCAGCGCCTTTTTTATGCAGCGCGCTGTGAAATTTGCCGCTATCTGCGCGGCGGCTTTTAAGCTGCGGTCGCGAAGATAGGCAGCTGTAAGCGTGCTTGTGAAAATATCTCCCGTGCCGTGGTAAGCCACGGGAACGCGCTCGGCAAATACATATGCGGCGGTTTCGCCGTCAAAAACGGCGGCGCCGATTTTTCTTTCGTCAAAGCTGACGCCCGTAAGCACAATATCGGCGTGGGTCTTCAAATAAAGCCCGCCAAGCAGCGCCTTTATATAATTTTCATCATACGGCGGCTCTTTATATTCGCACCCCAGCATAAGGCAGGCCTCGGTAATATTGGGGGTTATAATATCCGCCGCGGCGCACAGTTTCAGCATATAATCGGGAAAATCGGGCTCAAAGCCGCGGTAAAGCCTGCCGTTATCCGCCATAACGGGGTCGGCTATAAGTTTTGTATCGGGTCGGCTTATAAGTCGGGCAGCCTCCAGCGCCAAATAAATCTGCTGCTTTGAGCATAGGTAGCCTGTGTAAACCGCGTCGGCGGTAATGCCCTCATCCTTCCAGTGGCGGGCTATGGCTACCATATCGGGCGACATATCCTTAAAAGTATAACTTTTAAAGCCACCCGTGTGGGTTGAAAGCACCGCCGTGGGAATAACGGCGGTTTCAATTCCCGCTGCCGAAATTATGGGCAGCGCAACCGTGAGCGAGCATTTCCCGAGACAGGAAATATCGCTTATTGCAACAACTCGCTTTTGCAAGCTATTTCACTCCCTTTTTAGGACAAAAGCTTTCGAGGGGACAAATTTCGCAGTGCGCTTTTCGTGCGGTGCATATATCCCTGCCGAAAAGCACCGCGCGGTGGCAGAACGCATTTGATCTTTCGGGCGGCAGCAGCTTTCGCATTTCGGTTTCAACCTTTAGCGGCGCGGTTGTGTTAACCAACCCCAAGCGGTTGCAAAGCCTTATAAAATGCGTGTCCGTAACCACGGCGGGCTTGCCGAAAATATCCCCGCACACAAGGTTTGCCGTTTTTCTGCCTATTCCGGGCAGGCGCGTCAGCTCTTCAATAGTGTCGGGCACTTTACCGCCGTACTGCTCTGTCAGCATTTTGCCGATTCCGCAAAGGTCCTTTGCCTTTGTTTTGTAAAGCCCGCAGGTTTTAATAAGCTCCTCAACCCGCTTTATATCGGCGGCGGCTAATTTCTCGGGCGTGGGAAACTCGGCAAAAAGCGCGGGAGTTACCATATTTACCCGCTTATCGGTACATTGCGCCGAAAGCCGCGTTGCAATAAGCAGCTGATACGCGTCGGTATAGGTAAGGGAGCACACGGCGTCGGGGTAGAGCTTTTCAAGACCCGCAACCGCCTTTTCGGTTATTTCTTTTTTACGCATTTGTAGGCTCCAGCTTTAAATCTCCCGGCTTTATAAGCCCCAGCTTGCGCATACCCTCGGCAATGGCAAGGGTCACTGCGGCGGGGAGAATAAAGTGCATAACTATTATTTCAAGTATTGTTACTGCGGGGGAAAAGCCTGCTGCGGTCATACTGTCATACGCCATAAATTGCCCCACAAGCCCCGAAGAGCCCATACCCGAGCCTACGGGGTTGCTCACCATTTTAAGCACCGCCGAGGAAATAGGACCGAGTATAGCGCTTGAAAGCACGGGCGGCAGCCAAAGTATAGGCTTGCGCACGAGATTCGGTACTTGCAGCATAGAAGTGCCCAGCCCCTGGGCTATAAGCCCGCCGAGCTTATTTTCGCGGTAGCTTATAACCGCAAAGCCTACCATATTGCAGCAGCAGCCTATTGTGGCAGCGCCTGCGGCAAGCCCTGTTATTCCCATAGAAATACCTATTGCCGCCGAGGAAATGGGCAGGGTTAAAATAACGCCCATAAGCGCCGAAATTGCAATTCCGCCCAAAATCGGGCTGTTTTCAACATTTATATTAACAAGCTCGCCGAGCCACTTCATAGCCGTGGAAATGTACGGCCCTACAAAATAGCCCGCAGCCGCGCCCGCCAAAATGCAGCATACCGGCGTTACAATTATATCCACCTTGGTTTTGCCCGAAACCAGCGCGCCTATTTCAACAGCTATGTAGGCGGCTATAAAAGCGCCGAGCGGCTCGCCGGGCGCGCCTATTTTAAACGCCTCGTTTGCAAGGTTGGGGAAAGCGCCTATCATACCCGTAACCCCTGCTGCTACCGCAACTAACGGCGAGGATTTCAGCTTACAGGCAACGCCTACGCCTATACCCGCGCCCGTGAGCGTTTTTGCAACACTGCCCATAGCGTTTAAATATGTACCCACAACGTTACCGCCCACAAGCTTTCCTATCTGGCAGATAATAGTGCCTATAATAAGCGTGGAAAAAAGCCCGTAGCTCATTCCGGAAAGTCCGTCTATAAAAAGTCGGTTAAGATATTTTTTCATATTTTTCCCCTTCTCCGCAAATATTATTTTTATTATACTAAAAAATTTAAAAATAAACAATAGTGAATACCCCGAATTTTTAAGAAAATACTATTGATATTATGATAATATTATCAAGGCACAAACGGAGGTATAGTTATGAAAACAGTTGCATTTTTCGACGCGAAAAGCTACGACCGCGAAAGCTTTAAGCGTTTTGAGGATGAGGACATAAATATAAGATTTTTTGAAAACAAGCTGAATGCCGATACCGTGAGTATGGCGGCGTGCTGCGACGGCGTATGCGTTTTTGTAAACGACACGCTTGACAGAACGGTTATTGAAAAGTTAGCGGAATACGGCGTGGGCATAATCGCGCTAAGGTGTGCAGGCTATAACAATGTGGATTTAAAAGCGGCGGCAGGGCGCGTAAGGGTGGTAAGAGTGCCCGCCTACTCGCCCTATGCCGTGGCAGAGCACGCGGCGGGGCTGCTGCTTATTTTAAACCGCAAGCTGCACAGGGCTTATATAAGAACCCGCGACCATAACTTCTCATTAGAGGGGCTTATCGGCTTTGATATGCACGGCAAGACCGTGGGAATTATAGGCACGGGCAAAATAGGCAGGTGCTTTGCGGATATTTGCACAGGTTTCGGAATGAATATTTTGGGCTGCGACCTCTACGAAAGCCCCGAATTTAAGGGCGAATACGTCACGCTTGAGGAGCTGCTGCAAAAAAGCGATATTATCTCGCTGCACTGTCCGCTTACAAAGGAAAACCACCACCTGATAAACGAAAGCACAATAAATCAGATGAAAAACGGCGCGTATATTATAAACACCTCGCGCGGACAATTGATAGACACCCAAAGCCTGATAGCGGGGCTGAAATCGGGTAAAATAGGCGCGGCGGGGCTGGACGTTTACGAAGAGGAAACCGAGCTTTTCTTTGAAGATTACTCCGAGGAAATAATCCCCGACGATACCTTATCCACCATTATTTCAATGCCGAATGTTATTGTCACCTCGCACCAGGCGTTTTTAACCCGCGAGGCGCTCGACGGCATTGCCGGCACTACAATGGAAAACCTGCGCGCTTTCTTTGCGGGCGAGGAGCTTAAAAACGAAGTAGGCTGAAAAAGGTAAAATCTTTTTATAATTTTAAGTTTTTTGCGCTCATGCCGCGCAGGGCACCCTATTTCTGTACGGACAGAAATAGGGGAAAGAACCGTCGGAAACCCTGTTGATTGAGTTCCCGAACCCTCTTCTACAACCAAAGGGGCAAACTCCCCTTTGGATACCCCTACTACATAGGATTAAAGTATGATCTTTTTTGCATTCACTCCCATAAAATTTGCTTTATTAAAAACAGCAAATACGCTGAAATATTTCTGTTTTACCCCTCGGGCATTGACAAAAAGCGCGTTTTAAAATATAATAAACTTGGCATTTTTTTCAAATTTATATATTTTAAGCATAAAAAGAGGGGTTTATTTTGAAAAAGGCAATCAGGCTTTCGGCGTTTATTCTCAGCATAGCAATAATTATAAGCGTTTTTGCGGCTGTACCGGTATCAGCCGCAGGTACGCTGAAAAGCGGTTATTATACATACTCAGTGACTAACGGCGAGGCAACTATTACCGATGTGGATGAATCTATCAGCGGAGATATTACCATACCGCCAAGCTTAGACGGATACCCGGTTAGAGGTATAGGAGAACAGGTATTTTCCCATAACTACAAGCTTACAAGTATAAATATTCCCAACGGTGTTACAAGTATAGGCAATCATGCATTTTACTGTTGTCGCCTTAAAAGTATAAATATACCAAACAGCGTTACAAGTATAGGTGATTATGCATTTTCCGATTGTAGAAGCCTTACAAGTATAAATATACCAAACAGCGTTACAAGTATTGGCTATTATACGTTTTCCAAATGCATCAGCCTTACAAGTATAAATATTCCCAACGGTGTTACAAGTATAGGCAATCATGCATTTTACTGTTGTCGCCTTAAAAGTATAAATATACCAAACAGCGTTACAAGTATAGGTGTTGCTGCATTTGCCAATTGCAGCAACATTACAAGTATAAATATACCAAGCAGCGTCACAAGTATAGGCGAGAGTGCATTTTCCGATTGTAGAAGCCTTACAAGTATAAATATACCAAACAGCGTTACAAGTATTGGTGAGAGAGCATTTGCCTGGTGTGAAAAGCTTACAAGCATAACAATTCCGGATAGTGTTACAAGTATTGGTGAGAGAGCATTTGCCTGGTGTGAAAAGCTTACAAGCATAACAATACCGGAAAGTGTTGCAACTATAAGCGATTCTGCATTTGAAAATCATTCCGACGATCTTGTTATAAAATGCGCGCCGGGTTCTTACGCAGCGAAATACGCAAAAATTAACGGAATCAAATTTCAATACGGTTCTGCGAGCAGCTCCGACAGTATGAACATTCCGTTTTACAGATACGGTATAATGGTTCGCGATTCCTCGGGCAAGCCTATAGCCGGGGCTAAGGTTACATATAACAGCTACACCGATTATACCGACGCCTTGGGGCAAGCGGATTTTCCCATAACGACTGTGGGCGAACCGAAGATAACCGTAAGCAAAAGCGGATTTATGGACTATACAAACAGCGGTATAAATTATGAAAAGAGCGATAAAGGGTATGAAATTATCACTTTAATTTCAAATAATGAATCCCCCTTAAAGCTTAATTATGCCTATTACCGCTACTTATTGGGCGCAGACGTTTTAAACGGCACAAAGGTTGTTCCCTTGCCTAACAAAAACACTTGGAATTACCGCGACAGCAAATTCAATCTATACTGCTCCGCAGCCGACCCCGAGCAGGTGCTGAAATATGAGCTTTGGCAGAACGGCAGCTATAAATACGAATCGGAGAGCGGCAGCTTTACCGATCTTGACCCGGGCTCTTTCTCTGAGGGTGGGGGAGTTTCGGTAATAGTAATAGGGAAAAACGGTACATATGTAAGCACACCCATAAATCTCCAGTTTGCTAAGGAAACCCCGGGCGGAAGTGAAAATGTTTCCTTAAAAATCACCGATAAGGTTTCCTTTAAGTTGGGGAACGATATACCGTTTGTCGGCGGCACAGAGCTTTCAATGGACGCTCTTGATTTACCGATTGAAGTGTTTATATCTGATAAAAAGGTACATGTAGGCCTTAATATAGAGTTCGAGTGGAAGAAAAAGGCGGGAGATAAGGGCTATACCGCCGAGGAAAAAAAGAGTATAGAAAAACAGTTAGAGGATATACGGCAAACCTTTGACGAACTGAAAAATTACGGAAACAAAACAATCTCCGCAGAAGCAAAAACGGATTTTATAAACTATGTGAAATCAAAGGGATTTGCCGAAAAGGGCAAACATTATTCTTTACCCGGAACAAAGTCACATAGCGTTACCATTATGGGATACGGCGAGGGCACGTGCGATTCTTCCGGGCTAAGCACGGTTTCAATTAACCTATACTTTATATACAGCCAAAAGATTAACAAGACGTGGCAATACTTTTTATGGAATGTACCGATGGTTGTAGATATAGGTATAACCGGTGAGTTCAACGGCAGCGCAGAGGTCAGCTATAACTTTAAGACCGCCACTTTCTCGGGAGATGCGAAGCTGAGCCCGTCCTTATCGTTTGAGGCGTTCGGCGGCGCAGGCTTAGGCAAGCTTTTAGGCGCGGGCGCTTACGGCTCGGCAAAGCTGAGCTCTGAAATTCAAATTATAGGCACTGCCAATACCCCCGGTTTAAATTCCGTGGATTTAGAGGGCAGCCTCGGAATTAAGGCATATGCCGCAATTTTTGAGTATAAAAAAACCTTTGCTTACAAAAAGTGGCATTTGTATACGCGAACAAAGCAGCTTTCAAGCTCCGCCCGAAAAACGGCGGCATTTATCAATCCGTATTCTGCCGCGAATTATAAAGTTTCGGATCTTTCCTACCTTGAAAACCGCTCGGGGTGGCTTGCCGATACCGTTTCTTCAAGGCGCAGGCTGCGCTCGGCAGCAAGCGAAAACGCGGTTTATAAAAGCATGATAACGGGAGCATACAGAAATGCGCAGCCGGTCAGTGTTTCAAACGGAGATATAAGCGTTATGGCTTATATTGACGCCGATACCTCGCGCGGCGACCTGAACGCGCCGCAGCTTATGTACTCGGTATACAATAAGAGCAATAACACCTGGTCAGAGCCGCTGGCGGTTGATAACAACGAGACTATTGACCAAGCCCCGTACCTTTACACCGACGGAAAGGATATAAACCTTACATATTCCGACGCGGCAAGGGAATTGACCGAAAACGATACGCTTGACGATTATGCCCGTCTACGCTCGGTTGCGGTTGCAAAATTCAATGCCGAAACAGGAAGGTTCGATTCGCCGCAAATTGTTGCGGCGGCAAATAATTCGGATAAATCCACGCCGAAAATATCGGTAATAAACGGCACTCCCACGCTTATATGGCGAACAAACTCAAACGGCGATTATTTCGGCACTTCGGGCACAAACAGCCTGATGATTTCAAGGTGCACAGGCGGCGTTTGGAGCGAGGCGGAGGAGTTTGCGGCAGAATCTACCGCGGTTACCGATTTTGAAATCGGCGAAATAGGCGGAAATGCCGTAGTTGCGCGTATAACCGACGCGGATAACGACCTGAACACAACAACGGACCGTGCGCTTACCGTAGCCGATCTCGGCGGCAGCGAATTATTAAGCGAAACGGGAGAAATTTCCGCGCTGCATTTCAATCAAAGCGATATAAGCGGCGATTTTATGTCTTATTATAAGGACGGCGGTATTTTCTCCTTTAACGGCGCAGGCACATACGAGGTTTTAAGCGGAAATGCCGCAGGCATTACGGATAAATACACATTTATAGGCGATAAGCTTTACTATTTGTCCGCAGCGGACGGCGCTTCAAACATTTACGCCGTCAGTTACGATTCCAAGTTAGGCGCATGGGGGCTGCCCGTTGCCGTGACGAGCCAGACGGATTATTACGATGATATTTCCGGGTTTAAAATAGGCGGCAGAACAGTGTTTACCGTTACCAAAAAGTCGGTTACGATAAGAGAAGCCGACTCGGATAACAATATTGAGGAGGATGTTATTGACGATTGCTCCTTAGGCTTTATTACAACGGAGGACTTTACCGATATTTCCTTAGGCTTGATTGATTATGACAAATCCGAGGTTGTGCCGAACGGCAGCTTACCGGTAACATTTTCGGTTTATAACAACGGCACAACAGCCCTTACCGCAGTAAATGTTGATATTATCGGTGAAGACGGCACAGTGCTGAAAACAGAGGTTATTGAGTGCTATATACCGTCAGGCTGCAGCGCGCAGCTTACAATTTCGCTGCCGATAGGCGCAAGCGTAAGCCTAAAAAAGCTTACCCTGAATGTCACCCCGACCGACGGGACAGACGCAAACCCCGATGATAACAGCGGCGAGCTTACGGTCGGCTACACCGACCTTTCGCTTGAGGCGGAAAAGGTACGTATAGCAAACAAGGATTACATAGGCGTTACGGTTAAAAATAAAAGCTATGCGGTTTCGGGCGGACGTATTTCAATAAATTATTTGGGTACTGAGATAGGCAGCGCGGATATTTCCGATTTAAGCTACGGCGAAACAATGTATTTGTTATTTGCCTTAGATAAATTCGGCAAGGAGGAGCTTTCCACAGTTACCGTAACTCTTACCGCGCCAAATGAAGAATATATTACCTCGGATAACACATCCACCGTTAATTTCGATAACCTCTCTGAAATAATACCTATCGAAATTAAAATGGTATTGGATAAATCGGTAATTGCCGTAGGCGAGAAAATCGAAACAGAGGTTAAAATAGACCCCGCCACAACTGCAAATAAAAAGGTTCATTATACTTTAAGCAACGATAATATTTCCGTTTCGGAAAGCGGCGTTATTACAGGTCTTAAGCGCGGCAGCACAACAATTACCGTAACTGCCGAAAACGGCGGCTGCCTGACAAACGTTGAAGTGAATATTGTAATTTGCGGCGACGCAAACGACGACGGCGAATTAAACTCCCTTGATATGGTAAAAATTATCACCTCGCTTTTGACGGAAAACATCCCCGAATACAGCAGAGCAAGCGACCTCAACGGTGACGGAGAAATAAACATTATCGATTTGGTGGCGCTCAAAAAGCTGCTTGCAAAGAACACGGCGGCTGAAAACGGTAAAACCGACTGCGGGCAGACAGCCGTTTTAAGCAATATTATTGCCGAGCCGGCTTATAAGAATGAAGCTGCGTAACGGCAAACGAATATTCCGCAATTTTTAATGCTGTGAAAATTTAGGCTTTGCGCGAATTTAATGAAATTCCCCCTCGGCAGAGATTCTCTGCCGAGGGGGGATTTTTGTTGACAAACCCAAAATTCTGTTTCTGCGGCGTTCACGCCGCATTTTTAGTTTTTCCGCTGACACGTGCGGCGGAAAAACACCTTGTAAGCGAAAAACCGCTTATTCAGCGGTTTTTCAAGGACACTGGGGTGGTATTGGCGGGGATAGAGTGCAGTCCGAAAATCTTTGATTTTCGAGCGAGCGGCATTCCCGTCCAAGAGCGTGTCGATTTTTTCGACACGCTCAAATTCAGCGGTATTAAATTATTCGCCGTAAAGCTTTAAGAGCTTTTCAAGGTGCGCTCTGCGCGCCTTTGCGGTCTTTTCAGCCTTATCGAACAGAACCTCTGCGCGCTCGGGGAAGGAGCGTGTGAGTGAGGAGTAACGAGCCTCGCCCATGATGAAGTCCTTATAGTCGGCGGTAGCCGGCTTGCTGTCGATAGTGAAGGGGTTCTTGCCCTCTGCCTTAAGCGCCGG
>CAKSQS010000035.1 GCA_934486705.1 uncultured Eubacteriales bacterium | reverse complement strand
GGCGAGTGCGGCAGCTTTAACCCGCTGCTTTTAGAGTGTCTTTGCAATATAAGCGATAAGCTTATAAACGATGTTTACAATGCCGACGCCGAGTAACTCGGAGCGGGTTTTGCAGTTGATAAAAGACTCCCTTCTTTTTGACGTAAGTCAAAATAGCGGGGAGTTGTCGAGTAAAACGAGATTGAGGGGTATTTATCTAACAACTACCATCTAATATCTAATGTCTAAATTGTAACAACCCCTCCGTCATAGCTTACGCATGACACCTCCCCTTACACAGGGGAGGCAAAAAGGCTCCCTTCTTTTCGGCTTTGCCGAAATAGAGGGGGTTGCTCCCCACGGTGTGGGGAGGCGTCAACGCAGTTGACAGAGGGGACCGCCGCCGTCAGCGGCTGTCACGTTAGTGACTGAGGGGTATTTTCTAAAGTCTAACGTCTAACATCTAATGTCTAATTTGACTGAGGGGTATTAAATCTAACATCTGTTTCGCAAACTCCGTTTTATTTTAAAATGCATATTAAAACATTATCTTTAAATACTGTTAATATGAGCTATTATAATTATCACGCCACGGCGAAGCGCCTTATACGCGAGGGTCGGCTTAAAAAATGGTTTATAGCCGATTGCTATAATAACATTTCTCCGGCATTAGTGCTTGTTTTTGACGATATACGTCATCCGATAATGCCTATACGGCAGTACCGCTGGGAAGAATATCTGCCGCTTTTAAAGGGCGCGCAGCTTGGAAACGACCCCTTCGGATAGCAGCAGCACCGCAAACACATTTATACAAAGCAGTATTCCGTTGAAAAAGGCGGAAAGCCGCCACGCGGCGTCTATATTCATAAGCGCGCCGGGTATACAGAACAGCGGGTAAAGGAGCAAAAACAGCCGTTTGCCCGTTTTACCGAAAAGAAAATTACAGGAAACAATGCCGTAATACCCCCAGCCTATAACGCTTGAAAGCCCGAAAAGGCACATCATTATCGCTAACAGAATAATCGAGTATTTACCGTAAAGGGTTGCAAAGGCAGAACTTACAAGCTCTGTTGACGCGCCCTTTCCGTATTCTATGCCCACACCCGAGCAAAGCATGGAAAGGGCGGTAAGGGTGCAAATTACCACCGTATCCACAAAAACCTCGAAAATGCCGAAAAGACTTTGGCGCGTGCCGTCGGTATAAGCTGAGGCGGAATGTGCCATTGCCGAAGTGCCGAGCCCCGCTTCGTTTGAAAATACCCCGCGTGAAGCGCCCGTGAGCATTGCGGCGGAAATTGAGCCTACCGCTCCGCCCGTAACGGCGGCGGGCTTAAAAGCACCCTTTAATATCATTGAAAGCGCGGCGGGCAGGCGCGAAATATTTACGCCTATAATGCCGAAGGTCATTATTAAATAAAGCAGCGCCATAAACGGAACTATTTTGCCCGTAAAATTGCCTATGCGCTCCGCCCCGCCCGCAAGCACCGCCGCAGTTATTGCGGCAAACACCGCTCCGCCTATAAATTTCACCGCAGTGCCGCCTCCGAAGGACTGCACCGCAGCGCCCGTTTGGGTAAGATTACCGCTGCAAAAAACTGCGGGAACAGCCGCCGCGGCATATAAAAAGCTTAAGGGTGCAAGCATTTTAGGAAGTCCGTTTTTTATGTAATACATAGGTCCGCCGATATATTCGCCCCGTTTTTTCTCACGGTATTCAAGCGATAAAAGAATTTCCGCCACTTTTACTATCATTCCCGCAAAGGCGCTTATCCACATCCAAAAAACCGCGCCCGCGCCGCCTATTGCAACCGCCCCCGCAGCGCCCGCTATATTTCCCGTTCCCACAGTGGCGGAAAGCGCGGTGCAGGCCGCCTGAAACGGGCTTACGCCGTTTTTGCCGCTGCCTTTCTTCATCCCGCCGAATGCATATTTCAGCGAGGCGGTCAAAAAGCGAAATTGGAAAAACCGACATTTCACGGTAAAATAGACGCCGCTTACTATAAGAAAAACAAAGGGCAGCATACCCGATATAAGGCTTTCGGTAAATTCAAGAAAGGCTTTCAATATCAAAATTCCCCCCCGATATAAAATTATTGCATAACAGGGGAATTTATGACTTGATATTAAGAATAGAATGTGGTAGTATTTATACCGTCAGGAGCGTGAAATACAATGAAAACAGTAGTATCGGTTATAGGTAAGGACGCGGTAGGAATAATTTCCGAGGTAAGCGCGGTGTGCGCGGAGTGCAATGTTAATATAGTTGACATTACGCAGTCGGTTTTGCAGGATATGTTCGTAATGGTAATGCTTACGGAAATTGACGGGCTTAACTGCACATTTACCGAGTTTTCGGATAAAATGAAAGCATTGGGTATCGGCAAAGGGCTTGATATTCGCGTAATGCACGAGGATATTTTCAATTCAATGCACCGCATTTAAAAAAAGGAGCTGCCCCAATGCTTAATATTAACGATATAATGGAAACCATAAATATGATTTCCGAGGAAAATCTTGATATCCGCACGGTGACAATGGGAATTTCCCTGCTTGACTGCGCCGATTCGGATATAAAGAGTGCTTGCAATAAAATTTACGATAAGATAACAAGACTCGCCGGTAACCTTGTTAAGACAGGCGAGGATATAGAGCGGGAATACGGCATTCCGATAATAAACAAGCGAATTTCCGTAACCCCCATATCAATGCTTGCCGCCACCGGCGGCGACCCCGTGCTTTACGCCAAAACGCTGCAGCGCGCGGCGGACGCTACGGGTGTAAACTTTATAGGCGGCTATTCCGCCCTTGTGCATAAGGGCTTTTCGGCGGGGGACGAGGCGCTTATACGCTCAATTCCCGAGGCGCTCAGTATTACCGAAAATATTTGCTCATCGGTAAATATAGGGTCTACGAAATCGGGCATAAATATGGACGCGGTAAAGCTTATGGGCGAAATTGTGCATAAGACCGCCGAAAAAACCGCCGACCGCGATTGCATAGGCTGCGCAAAGTTAGTTGTATTCTGCAATGCGGTTGAGGATAACCCCTTTATGGCGGGCGCTTTCCACGGCGTGGGCGAGCCCGATTGCGTGGTGCACGTGGGCGTTTCAGGCCCCGGCGTTGTTCAGGCTGCGCTTAAAAAATACCCGAATGTTGACCTCGGCAGCGTTGCCGAAATAGTAAAGCGCACGGCGTTTAAAATAACCCGTATGGGTCAGCTTGTGGGAACGGAAGCCTCAAAGCGGCTCGGCGTTCCTTTCGGTATAGTGGATCTGTCGTTAGCCCCCACGCCCGCAGTGGGCGACTCGGTAGCGCATATTCTTGAAGAAATGGGGCTTGAAACCTGCGGAACGCACGGCACTACCGCGGCGTTGGCTCTGCTTAACGACGCGGTTAAAAAGGGCGGCGTTATGGCGTCCTCCTCTGTCGGCGGGCTTTCGGGCGCGTTTATTCCCGTTACAGAGGACGCGGGTATGATAGCCGCGGCGCGCTCGGGCGATTTGCAGCTTGAAAAGTTAGAGGCTATGACGGCGGTTTGCTCTGTGGGGCTTGATATGATAGCGATTCCCGGCGAGACTCCCGCAGAGGTTATTTCCGCAATAATTGCGGACGAGGCGGCTATAGGTATGGTAAACTCAAAAACCACGGCGGTAAGGGTGATTCCCGCAATAGGCAAAAAAGCGGGCGAGGAGCTTAATTTCGGCGGGCTTTTGGGCTCAGGACCGATAATGCGCGTAAACCTTGAAAAAAGCCCGAAGAAGTTTATCGACCGCGCGGGGCGCATACCCGCTCCCTTACAAAGCCTTAAAAACTGATGAGCGGGAACATAATTTTAATAGGTATGCCGGGCTCGGGCAAAAGCACGGTGGGCGTTTTGCTGGCAAAGGCGGCGGGTATGCGGTTTTCCGATACCGACCTTTTAATTCAGCAGGAAACCGGCAAAAAGCTGCAGGAAATAATAGACGGCAGCGGGCTTGATTTCTTTCTTAAAACCGAGGAAAACGTAATAGCTGCGGCGGATTTTGAAAATTCGGTGGTTGCAACGGGCGGCAGCGCGGTTTTCGGCGAAAGGGCTATGAAAAAGCTTAAAAGCGGCGGTAAAACAGTGTTTCTTGATGTTCCGCTTGAAGAAATAAAGCGCCGCATAAACAATATCACAACGCGCGGTATTGCAATGCGGCGGGGCGAAACGCTTGAAAGCGTTTATAACGAAAGGCTGCCGCTTTATAAAAAATATGCCGATATAACGGTGAAAAGCGGCAACGCAGAGGAAACGGTAGCCGAAATTTTAAAGCATATCAGTTAACAGCACCGCTCCACAGCGGCATATTTGCTATATATTTATCCTGGACTGCGGGAACATAATATGCGCAGTAGCTTTTAAAGCCCTGTTTTTCCAAGCTTTCATTTCCCGTGCTTTCTTCCGCCACCAAAAAACGGTAATAGGGCATATAATATTTTTCCCACGGCGCAAACCGATAAACAAGCTCGGTTTGCGCCGTTTTATCGCTTTTTTTAATTGCGGCGGGGGCGGAGGTAACATATTTCCCGTTATATAAAAGCTCCTCTGCCTTATCGGGAGATATAACGGGGTAATTCCCAATTTTATCACCGAGATTGGGCGAATCGGTGCTTATTTGTTCCAATTCCCCATTATCATTCGGGGTGAAATAGGTTTTGTAAAAATTGTAATTTATTATTTTTTGAACTATATCGTCGCTGTCCTTATAAAAGCTGATATGATATGTCTGCCTGCCGTAAATATCACAGTCGCCGCCGTATAAATTTAAAATATACTTTTCACTTTCAAATAAAGCGCTGTATTTATTCTTTAAATATTCGGCGCTCTTTTTCATGTCCTTATATGATGCATAATACCCGAAATTATACCTTTCAGGCAGCTTTTCGGCTTTTTTAAAATAAACGGAAATATCAGTATCGGTTGCCGTGATTTTTATGCTTTCGCTCTCGGCGGATACCGCGCCGCCGTCATTTGTAAAGCTATTAAAGCCCTTTAAATTAAACTTTTCGGCGGTGGCGGTTATCAGTTCTTTTAATTTATTTTCGGGTGTATCGTTTTTAGCCCTGAAAACGGGCAGCGCGTTAATTGAAATATTCTCGTTCCAGGGGTTCGCGTTCACAAGCTCCGAAATATCGCGCGCAAAGTAGCTCTCGTAGCCGTAGCCGCCTTCGGGCGCGCTTATTTCGAGCATGGGTAAATCGGTATCGGGGGATATGGTGCTGCCGTAAGGGCTTTCGTTTTTTGCGCTGTTAAGTGAAAAAATATCGGAATAATTCACGGTGATAACTATGCTGACAGCGATAATTACGGGAGCGGCGCAAAGCAGTAATTTATTTCTCTTTTTCCGCTTTTTTTCAATAATTTTGCGGCGGCGGCAGACTTCTGCCTTTCTTTCTTCAAAGCTTTTCACGGTATATCCTCCTTTTCAAGCTCTTTTCGCAAAGCCGATTTTGCGCGGCAGAGCAAATTATCAACCTGCTTTGCCGATTTTTTCAAAATCTCGGCGGTTTCCTTATATGAAAGCCCCTCAAAATAAACAAGGTGCACAGCCGCGCGCATATCGGGCGGCAGCCGTAACAAAGCGGCGTTTAATAAGCGCGCCTGTTCGCTTTTTAAAAAAGCGCTTTCGGGGGATGAATCTTCTGCCGATATATTCTCGTGTAATTCCTCGGCGGCGTGCCGCTTTCGGTGCTTAATAAAGTTTAGCGCGCGGCTTTTGCCTATCATATAAATATAGGTTTTAAGCGATACCTTAAAGTTATATTTCCGCCTGTTTTCCGCTATATAGGCGAATACGTCTATGGCAATATCCTCGGCGGTGTGCGGGTCGTTTACATATCTGTTTATAAAGAATATAAGCCCGTCAAAATATTCGCGCATTATTTCGTCAAATGCGTCTTCGTCTCCGCTTAAAAACAATCGGTATTTATCTTCACCGCTCACAAAACCGCCCCCTCACTTCTTATACAACCGAAAACACCGTTTTCCTTATATTATCATATTTTCCGAAAAATTGAAATATCGTAAACGGCGGGATTGACAAATAAACGCGTTGAGTATATAATATATAAGTCAAATTATGTTTATTTAAGGATGTATATTTATGGAGTGGACTTCGCTTAACGACCTGCGTGAAAAATATCTTTCGTTTTTTGAAACTAAGGGGCATATGCGGCTGAAAAGCTTTTCGTTAGTGCCTAATAACGATAAGTCTTTGCTGCTTATAAACTCGGGTATGGCGCCTATGAAAAAATACTTCACGGGCGAGGTAACGCCGCCCTCAAAGCGGGTTACAACCTGCCAGAAGTGCATAAGAACGCCCGACCTTGAGCGTGTGGGGCACACCGCGCGCCACGGCACATATTTTGAAATGCTCGGCAATTTCTCTTTCGGCGATTATTTTAAGGAGCAAGCAATAGAATGGGCGTGGGAATTTTTAACCAAGGTGCTGGAAATTCCGTCTGATTTATTATGGCCCTCGGTTTATGAGGAGGACGACGAAGCCTACGCTATCTGGCGTGATAAAATAGGCGTGCCCGAAAGCCACATTGTAAGGCTCGGCAAAGAGGATAACTTCTGGGAGCACGGCACAGGCCCTTGCGGACCGTGCAGCGAAATATACTTCGACCGCGGCGAGAAATACGGCTGCGGCAGCCCCGATTGCAAGCCGGGGTGCGACTGCGACCGCTATATGGAAATATGGAACAACGTTTTCTCCCAGTTCAACAATATAGGAGACGGCACCTACACCGAGCTTGAGCATAAGAATATAGATACCGGAATGGGTCTTGAGCGTCTTGCCTGCGTTATGCAGGGGGTTGATAATATGTTCGAGGTCGATACCATACGCAACATATTAAATAAGGTCTGCGAAATGTCGGGCAAGGAGTACGGAAAGGACGATAATACCGATATTTCTATCCGTGCTGTAACCGACCACATAAGAGCCTCGGTATTTATGATAAGCGACGGTATTATTCCGTCAAACGAGGGCAGGGGCTACGTTCTTCGCCGTATAATACGCCGCGCGGCAAGGCACGGCAAGCTTATAGGCATAAATAAGCCGTTTTTAACCGAGCTTTCAAACGCCGTTATTGCCGAAAACAAGGCGGGCTACCCCGAGCTTGTGGAAAAAGAGCAGCTTATTAAAAAGGTTATTTCCAATGAGGAAAGCAACTTTAATAAAACCATAGACCAAGGCTTGAATTTGCTTAAAGACCTGATAAAGGCGGGCGGCGTGCTCTCGGGTGAGGACGCGTTTAAGCTTTACGATACCTACGGTTTTCCGCTTGACCTTACAAAGGATATTTTAGCCGAAAACAATATGACCGTAGACGAGGAAAAATTCCGCGAGCTTATGGAAAACCAGCGCCAAATGGCGCGTTCCTCCCGCAAATCTGCCGATGCGGAAAGCTGGAAGAGCGACGGCATAAGCTTTGATAATATACCCGCTACCGAATTTGTGGGATATACCGAAAACAAGTGCGGCGCGCGCGTGCTTGATATTGTGGCGGATGGCGAGCATACATCCTATGCCGCAGAGGGCGCAAAGGCAATCATAGTGCTTGATAAAACCGCATTTTACGCCGAAAGCGGCGGTCAGGTGGGCGATACGGGTGTTATTTATACAGACAATGCCGTGTTTAAGGTTACCGATACAAAGAAGACCGCGGGCGGCGTGTTTACCCACTTCGGCACGGTTGAAAAGGGTACTTTAAGCGTGGATGATACCGTTACGGCGGAAATTGATACCGAGCGCCGCAGCGCCATTCGCCGCAACCACACAGCGGCGCACCTTTTGCAGGCGGGTCTGCGCGCGGTTTTGGGCACGCACGTTGAGCAGGCGGGTCAGCTTGTAAACGAAAACGCGGTGCGTTTTGACTTTACGCATTTTTCGGCTTTAACCGCCGAAGAGACCGAAAAGGTTGAAAGCTTTGTAAACACCGCCATACTTGAGGGTATTGCGGTTGAAAATACCGAAATGCCCATAGCCGAGGCTCGTAAGCTCGGCGCAATGGCGCTTTTCGGCGAGAAATACGGCGAAATAGTGCGCGTTGTAAACGTAAAGGATAAATCAATTGAGTTCTGCGGCGGTACGCATATTGATAACACCGCCAAAATTGGGCTTTTCAAAATAATTTCGGAATCAAGCGTTGCGGCGGGCGTTCGCCGTATTGAGGCGGTAACGGGGCTTAACGTTATATCCCTTATAAATGCCGATAAGGCACTTATAGCAAGTACGGCAAACACTTTAAAATGCTCTGCGGGCGATATTTCAAAGCGCGCTTTGCAGCTTACAAACGACCTTAGAGACGTGAAAAAACAGCTTGAAAAAACCGAGGCTAAATTGGCAGCGGGCAAGATAACCGAGATAATAAACAGCGCAAAGGAGATAGGCGGCGTTAAGGTTGCGGCGGCGCGGCTTGACGGCACTGCCCCAGATGAGCTTAAAAAGACCGCCGAGACCGTAAAGGCAAATTATGCCGACGCGGTTGTGGTATTGGCTGCGGTAAACGGCGAAAAGCTTACCTTCTGCGCCGCCTGCGGCAAGGAAGCGCAGAGTAAAGGCGCGCACGCGGGCAACTTGGTGCGCGAGGTTGCAAAGGCAGCCGGCGGCAACGGCGGCGGCAAGCCCGACCTTGCAATGGCGGGCGGCAAGGATATTTCGGCGGCGGATAAGGCGCTCGGCACTGCCGAGCAGGTAATTGCCGCTCAAATAGGAGTGTGAAAAATGGCAGACTGTTTATTTTGCAAAATAGCGGCGGGGGAAATACCGAGCACCAAGGTGTATGAGGACGAATATGTGTACGCTTTTAAGGATATTGACCCGCAGGCGCCGTTCCACGCGGTGGTAATTCCGAAAAAGCATATTGCCTCGGCTGATGAAATAGATTCTTCAAACAGCATAGAGGTTGCGCGCGTTTTTGAGGCAATTGCGAAAATCGCAAAGCAGGAAAACCTTGAAAACGGCTACCGCGTTGTGAATAACTGCGGGGTGGACGGCGGTCAAACCGTTCACCATATGCATTTTCATTTGCTGGCACGCAGAAACCTTGCGTGGCCGCCCGGCTGATACGGCTGTATTTAATATTTTAAAGGGGAATAAAAAATGGCTGAATATTACACTATGAAAATAGCCGGTCTTGAAAGACGGCTTGAAAAATTTCCTGTAAACGAGAAAATGGACATTGCCGCGTTTATAATTTTCGGCGATGTTGAGCTGACTGTTGCGGGCTGCGAGGAGCTGCGCAAAAAGCTGCCCGAGTTTGACGTTATTTTAACGCCGGAGGCAAAGAGCATTCCGATAGCTTATGAAATGGCGCGCCAGACGGGCAAGCCCTATATAATTGCCCGCAAGGGTATGAAGGTGTATATGCGCCACCCGCTTGAGGTAAACGTTACCTCAATTACAACGCAGCACGAGCAGCACCTGTTTTTGGGGGAAAGCGAAACCAACCTTATAAAGGGCAAAAGAGTGCTTATTATAGACGATGTTATAAGCACGGGCGAATCGCTTGCCGCCGTGCGCGAGCTTGTGAAAGAGGCGGGCGGAACAGAAGCCGCTGCTTGCGCATTTTTGGCAGAGGGCGACGCTGCCGACCGCAAGGATATAATTTTCCTTGAAAAGCTGCCGCTTTTCTTTAAATAATCAAATCGTTGTTTACAGATATTAAAAGCATCCCTGTCTTTTTGACGTGAGCCAAAAAGCAGGAATGCTTTTTTATACCGCCTAAAGTGCTTGACAAAGTGCAGAATAGGTGATATACTAAAATACACATTGCAAAACGCACGTTGCAAAACGAACACTTTTAATTGAAAGGGTGATGTGTATGCCGCCAAAGCCTAAATTTACAAAGGAAGAAATTGTGCAGACCGCACTTGAAATAGTATCGCAAAAGGGCGTTCGGGCGCTTACCGCCAATGAATTGGGCGCGGCGCTCGGCACTTCCGCCAGACCTATATTCACGGTGTTTGACAGTATGAAAGAGGTGCAGGACGAGGTGCGCAAAGCCGCCATGCAGCGTTTTGAGGGCTTTGCAAAGCGAAAAATGTCCGATATGCCGTTTTTCAAGCAGGTAGGAATGCAGATGGTGCTGTTCGGTGCTGAAGAGCCTAAGCTTTATCAGCTGCTGTTTATGCAGGAAAACCGCAATGCCGTAAGTTTTGAAGATGTATTCGGCGAGCTCGGTCCAACGGCGGAAACCAGCATAGGGCTTATATGCAAGGAATACGGTATGAGCGAGGAACAGGCAAAGCTGCTTTTTGAAAATGTCTGGATATACACATTCGGCGTCGGCGCTCTGTGCGCTACGCGGGTCTGCCGTTTTTCAGAGGAAACCCTCGGGCGGATGCTCTCAACCGAATTTCAGGCTATGATGCTGCTTGTAAAATCCAAATCGGGGGAGATAGGATGAATACAACAGTGAGATTGCTGATAGCTGCGGGCGCTTTAATATTGCTTGCGGGCTGCATTTTTGCCTATATGAAATTGTGGCTGTTTGCGGCACTGCTTGGCGTAGGTGCATTCGGCTGTTTTATCGGTGCGTTAAATTTTCGGGGCACAAATAAAAAGGAATAGCGGTGATGTAAAATGAATTATGAGCTTATACCGTTTTGGACGATACGGGGCGTTTAACAGCCCTTCCTGCAAAGCATAAAAAGAAGCTTGCTGCGATTTGGTATCTGGCTGAAAAAATTGAGCCGAATCGGCAATATACAGAGCCGGAAATCAACAATTTGTTAGATGAATGGACGCTTTTTCACGATCCTGCAACACTTCGCAGAGAGCTTTATAACAAAATGCTTTTAAACCGAACCGCAGATTGCAGACGTTATTGGAAAGCGGAGGATATACCGACATTTGAGGAGTTTATTGAAAAGTATGTCTGAGTTAATGCAGGGTGAACAAAGTGCAGGCAAATACAGCACGCTTTGGAAATACATATAGGCTTGCGGCAAACCGCAATTGACGTTGAAATTTGAAGAAATAGAGCAAATTGCGGGTGTGCCGCTTGACCATTCTTTCTTAAAATACAAAAAAGAACTGCCCGCATACGGTTATGCGGTTAAAAAAATTTCTATGACGGCGCAAACGGTGCTGTTTATTAAAGAGGAGAAAACAAAATGAAATCATTAAATAGTATTCAAATACTTTGTAAAATCGGAAAGGTTCTCAGCAAAATCGCGTTTATTCTTTCCGTTATCGGCTTCGGCGGCGGTGTGGCAGGTCTTATAAGCCTGATTATCGGTAATGATGCTCTCGTTGAAATCGGCACAATAACGATACACGGCACAATGCTCAGCGATATGGGCATGAATGCCGCAAGCATTTCCGCAAGGCTTGCGGGTTGGATGATCGTTTGCGTCGGTGAGGCGGTTTCGGCAAAGCTTGCGGAAATATACTTTAAAAACGAGCTGCAGGCGGGAACGCCCTTTACCCTCGGCGGGGCAAAGGAAATGCAGCGGCTCGGTATTACGGTGCTTGCCGTTTCCGCTTTTTGCAGTGTGGCAGGGGCTGCCGCAGAGGGCATTATTCTCGGGTTTTCCAATATTGAAAATACGGCTGACTCAAATATATATTCAAATGTTGCTTCGGGCATTGCTTTGGGCATTGTGTCTATTATTGTTTCCTTGCTTTGCCGCTGCGGTGCGGAGCTGCGGGAAAGTGAAAATTGATTATAAAAAATAGGCTTAATATTTGAACAGGATGATTTTTATAATGGAAACAGAGAGATTGTTATTAAGAAAATGGGAAGAAACAGACGCCGAAAGTCTGTTTGAATATGCAAGCGACCCGGATGTAGGTCCTATTGCGGGGTGGCCGCCGCATAGGTCGGCAGAGGAAAGTCTTGACGTGATCAGAAATGTATTCGGCGGTGCAGAGTGCTATGCCGTTTGCGAAAAAGAAAACGGCATAGCAATAGGGGCTATCGAATTGAAATTAAACGGGTATACAGATATGACCGAGCGCGACGACGAATGCGAATTGGGCTATTGGCTCGGCAAGCCGTTTTGGGGCAGGGGCTATATGCCTGAGGCGGCAAAAGAGATAATACGCCGCGGATTTGAGGATCTCGGTATGAATAAGATTTGGTGCGGATATTATGACGGAAATCGGAAATCCGCAAGAGTACAGGAAAAGCTCGGCTTTGTATATCATCATACCTGTAAAGACGTTCCCGTGCCGCTGCTTAATGAGGTGCGAGTAGGTCATACCAATGTAATGACTAAGGAGCATTGGAAAGAACTATATAAATAAACGGAGGCAGGGAAATATGGATATATGGGAGAAGCTTTATAAGGCGGCTGAAAAGGAATATCACCCCGAGGACGTAACGCCTTTTGTGTATGCGCACCATGTAGTATGCGCTTTGGAAAGCGGGGACGGTACAATTTATACGGGCTTTTGCATTGAGGCTTGCGGCGGTGTGATGAACCTCTGCGCGGAGCGGGTTGCCGCTTTGAATATGTATGTCAACAGCGGGCAGACAAGAATTAAAAGGCTTATCGCTTTTCGGGATAAAGCTCCGTTCGGTGCGGGGAGCGGAATGCCCTGCGGGGCATGCCGTGAATTTCTGTATCAGCTGAACGAAGAAAATGAAAATACGGAAATTATGGTTGATTACGCCGACAGAAAAACCGTTACCCTTAAAGAGCTTATGCCCGACTGGTGGGGGAAAGAGCGTTATTTAAAAACAGATGTTGAAAAATAAAATCCCGCGTGATATAATATGAATAATAAAAGCTGCCGCAAGGCGGCTTTTCAAAAGCAATGCAGTTAGCATATTCTAACCGAAATTTTACAAATGGCGGCAAAAGCCGCAACAGGGAGGTAAAAATGCTGTGAACGAAAAAATAAAGCTTTCGGGTGTGCCGGAAACAATGCTGCAAACGGTTTATGCCCGCGCCGCAGAGAGCAAGGGGCGCGGCGTTAGCATCGACCGAAAAGCCGAGGAAATAATTGATAAGCTTGATTATGATTTTTCACTTGCGGATAAGGACGCGGCTATGCGCAGCGGAGTTATTGCCCGCACAATAGTGCTTGATAGGTTGGTAAGTGCATTTCTTAATAAAAACCCCGGCGCGGTTGTTATAAACATTGCATGTGGGCTTGATACGCGCTGCTGCCGTATGAGCGGTTACTCCCATTGGTATAACCTTGATCTGCCCGAGACTGTTGCCGTGCGTGAAGGGCTTTTGCCCGAAAGCGGCGAGATTTCGCAAATCGGTATGTCCGCAATGGAGGATTGGGGCGGCGAAATTAAAGAAAACGGCAAGCCCGTGTTGGTTATAATTGAAGGCTTGACTATGTACCTCAGCGCAGAGGATGTAAAGCGTATATTTAAAGTAATTTCCGATAGGTTTGAAAATGCTGCGGTATTGGCAGAAGTAATGAACCCTATGGTTGTAAAGCGGTTTAAAGAAAAATCCATAGAGGGCAGCCATGCAAAATTTACCTGGGGAATAAAGAACGGCAAAGCGCTGGCAGGGCTGCTGCCCGATTTTAGATTTAAAGAGGAGCACTCGCTCACCGAGGGTATGGCGGAATTTGTACCGATTTATAAGCTGCTCGGTAAAATTCCGTTTGTCCGCAATATATCCAATAAAATAGTCGTTCTGGAAAAATAAAGGCGTGCTTTACGGCATTTGCAAAAAATACGGGCTTACGGATATGCTGTAAATGCGATTATACAATTTGCGGAGACAGGGATGCCTGCTTAAAAGAACACCTCGAATACCGCGATGAGGCGGGTTACCGTCGAAATAAATAAAGGAGGAGCTTATTGTGAAAATTCTGATATTCGGCGCGGGTGTGCTGGGCTGTAATATGGCAAATAATTTTTTCCGTGCGGGAAAGGATGTAACGCTGCTTGCGCGCGGAAAGTGGGCAGAGCAAATAAAAAATAACGGACTGCGTATAAAGAATATGTTCTCGCCGCGTGTATCGGTCAGCCGCGTTTCGGTGGTGACCGAGCTTGCGCCCGACGATACATACGACGTGATATTTGTTCCCGTTAGGTATACGCAGCTTGAAACGGTTATTGCCGCGCTGAAAGCGAATAAAACCGAAAATATAGTATTTGTGGGCAATAATGTGCGCGCAAGGGAAACAGCCGATTGTTTACCCGAAAAAAACGTTATATTCGGCTTTACAAACGCGGCGGGGCACAGAGAAAGCGACCGCGTGGTTTCGGTTGACCTGCATAAAATTACTGTCGGGCAGATAAAAGGCGCGCCGTCAAACGAACGGCTTATAGGCGAAATTTTCAAAGGTACGAAGTATAAGGCCGCCTATGAGCCGAATATGGGGGACTACCTGCTGTGCCACGCCGCATTTGTAATTCCTGCGGTTTTCGCCTGCTATAAGACGGACGGAGCGCTCAAAAAGCTGAAAAGGAACAACGCCTATTTAAACAGGCTTATTGATGCCAATATTGAGGGCTACCGCGCTATAAAAAATGCCGGGCACGAAATTCTGCCGAAAACTGACAGCGATTTTGAAGGCGCGGCCTACCGAAAAACCTGTTTCCGCTTTTTTAAGCTTATGTGCGCTACCGTTCTCGGGAAAATATGCGCGTCCGATCATGCTATGAACGCGGTAGATGAAATGAGCGCGCTGAACAGAGATTTTAAAAAATTTATGGATGAAAGCGGCGCGGAATATCCTGTATGGCAGGAGCTTGAAAAAGAGTGCGGAAAGTATCTGAAATAAACAAGAGGCGATAAAAATGCTGTTTAGCAGAAAAAACTATTGTACCCTAATTGTTTTGTCTGCTATAAGTAAAACGGGGGATGCAAATATGTTTTGGGATCGCGTTGCGTGGATTTATGATGTTTTTGCAAAGATTATAAACAGAAAAGCAAACAAAGCACTTTGCGCGGCGGTGGAAAAGCTTATTTTCCCTACCGATAAGGTGCTTGAATGCGCCTGCGGCACAGGACTGCTGACGAGTGTAACAGCGCCGCGCTGCCAAAGCCTTATTGCCACCGATTTTTCTGCAAAAATGCTGAAACGGGCAAAAAAGAAATACGGAAAATACGGCAATGTAAGGTTTGAAAAAGCGGATATTCTTCATCTTAAATACCCGAGCGGCTGCTTTGACGCGGTTATAGCGGCAAATGTAATTCACCTGTTGGACGAGCCGTACACTGCCTTGCACGAGCTTGAACGCGTATGCAGGGCAGGCGGAAAAATAATTATTCCCACATATATGAATCGAACGGATAAGGGTAGAACCAATGGCATTTCGGGCACTATAGGAAAGGCGGGCGCAGATTTTAAGCGGGAGTTCACTCTCGCAACATATAAGCAGTTTTTTGCGGACGCAGGGTATAAAAATATTGACTGCACGCTGTGCGAGGGCAAAATTCCGTGCGCGGTTGCGGTGCTTAAAAACGGCGAAAAAATTTAAAAATCCATATAATAAAAAAACGGAGCAGCCGCACGACTCGGCTGCTCCGTTTTTTTATTTCAGTTCAATTATTGCGGCAAGATTTCCGCGCTTGCCGCCCGTGGCGCGGTGGGAATGCAGTTCGGCGCTGTTGCAGCAGGTGCAAATATCCGATGCGTCAATATTTTCGGGGTCGATTCCCGCGTGCAGCAAAATAAGCTTATTTGCTTTAACAAGGTCGAGCATATATCTGCCGTTGTCCTTTTTTACCGCAATATCCGAAATGTTAATATACGAAAGCTTTAAAAATTCGTTTATAACGGGGTCGTCCACCTCATAGCAGCACTGCCCGATACACGGCCCTATTCCTACAATTATATTTTTTGCTGTGCAGCCGTAATCATTAACCATTTTTTCAACCGTTACCGCGCCTATTTCCTTAACAGTGCCGCGCCAGCCCGCGTGTGACGCTGCAATAACGCGCTTTACGGGGTCGCAGAACAAAAGGGGAGTACAATCGGCATATTGGGTGACGAGCGCAACGCTCGGGCGGTCTGTTATAAGACCGTCCACATCGGAAAATGAATCCTTAAAAATTCCTGTGCCGCGGTCACTTTCGGTCACCTCGCGCACATTATTAGTATGGGTCTGGCGGCTCAGCACCAAATCCTTAATATCAATATTTACGGCATTGCAGAGTATTTCGTAATTTTTAAGCACGTTTTCTCGGCAGGTATCCTTATTAAAGCTTAAATTCATACTGCCGCAATCGCCGCCGCTCACACCGCCCAGGCGGGTTGAAAAAACGTGCTTTACCGCACCGCAGGCGGTAAGGCGCGGAAACTGTATATATTCAAGCTCGCCTTTTTTTACAATATCAAGGGTTCTGCTTTGCATTAAAATCAACCTATCTGTTCAAGTAATGTTTGGGAGTTGCGTATAAAGCCGCTTGCGTATTCCGCGCCTAACTTTTCCGAAATCAGGCGGAGAGCCTGCTTCATCATGGGCGGGCGACCGTTCGGGGAGTGAGCGTCCGTTCCTATAAAGTTCACCAGTCGGTTCTTAATAAGCTTTTCGGCAATTTTTGCGTACCCCGGTACAAAGAGCGAGGAAGCATTTACCTGCGCCAATATCCCGTTTTCGGCTATAAATTTAAGGAAAGTCTTGTATCCCGAATATTTATAATATCGCTCAAGGTGGGCTATTATGGGGGTTACGCCGAGGTTTGCGCGCAAATCGTTTATATCCTCGAAAAGCTCCGCGCCTATGCTGTTATCCGAAAGCTCCAAAAGCAGATAGCCCGAATTATTAAAGCAAAAACTGTATATGGAATCGCTTTTGCCGATGTACCTGTAATAAAGCACTTCGCTGCCTAAGTAAATGTTTGGCAGAGCGGCGTTTGCCGCAGCGATTTTCAGAACGTTATATGCGTCACCTATTTTTTTAAGATAGTCTTCAAGTTCATCGGAATTGGCGTAAAAATGCGGGGTTGCAATAACATCGGTAATGCCTTGGTTTTTCATCATACGAAGAAGCTCAAGGGATTCATCTATGTTCTTTGCGCCATCATCAACCCCGGGCAGAATATGGGAATGTATATCTAAAAGAATTTGTATCACATCCTATGCAACCTAAAAAGCCCCCATATACGGGGGGCAGGAAGTAAAGTAAAATTTAATAGCTGTATTTTCCGTTATAAGAGTTGTAATACTTCTTGTAATAATGCTTTGTGCCGTAATCAGAGCCGTTGAGTATTACACCCAAAATATCAATATCAAGCACCTCCGCAGCGGATAAAGCACGGCGCAGGTTTTCGTGCGTGGTTATGCCCGCACGGATTATGAAAACCATTCCGTCCGCCTTTTGCCCTAAAACTAAGGCGTCGGACAGAATGTTGACAGGGGGTGCGTCAAGAATAACATAATCGTATTTTTCGCGGAAAGTTTTTAAAAGTTCGTCAAACTCCGGCGTTGAAAACATTTCGGTGGCATTTTGGGGCAATACGCCCGTAGTAATAATATCAAGTGATGAATTATAGTGCTTTATGGCTTCGTCCGGCTCAATACTTCCGCTAATCAAATCCATAAGCCCTACCGAATTATCAAGCTTAAGCTTATTGTGAATGCTCGGGCGGTGCGCATCGGCATCCACAAGCAAAACCTTTTTGTTAAGCTGTGATAGTGATATTGCGGTGTTTATAGATGTGGTGGATTTACCCTCTGACGCATTCGGACTTGATATAACTAATATTTTTTTATTCTCCTTATCAAGCAGTGAAATAAGGTTTGTACGTATACTTTTGTACGCCTCGGCAATAGCAAAGGGTATTCTTTTTTGAATGACCGCTCCGCCGACCGTATTATTCTCGGACGAAACGGGCGCAGCTTTAAGTTTATTAGGCATTTTATTGACCGTCCTTCCTTGAATAGCCGTATTTATAGTAGCCCTTGGATTTTGCGTTTGAAAAATCGGGGATATTGCCTATAAGCATTATTTTATAATTATCGGTAATATCGCTTTCGGTTTTTATGGTTGTATTTGCAAGTGAAATAAGGTATACAATCGCAAAGCTTATTACAGCGCCTATAAACGCAGCAGCTAACGTAACAAGGGATGTCCTCGGATATATACGCGAAGCGCTTTCGGCATTGGTAGTAACAGCGGCGGTTGAATTGGGAATAAACTTTAAAATATAATCCGGCGCAAGCTCCAAAAACTTATTTGTCAAAGATTTCGCCTCTTCGGGAGTTGAGCCGGTAAAGGCTATATCAATAAACAAAGTATCGGTGGATCTTCTTCTGACGGAAATTTTGCTTTTAAGCTCGGAATATGTATATTTGTTTCCGGTGTTATCGGCAAGCTCCTTGTAAATATCGTTTGTTTTTAAAATATCGGTTATGGTATTTGCAAGCTGTAGGGAAGCGGCAATATCGGTATTGCTTATTTTGGAACTGGTGTTGCTTTCGGTACTGTCGTTAATAATAGCGCCGTTGGTTACAAGAACCGAGCCTGTGGCGGAGTATACCGGAACGGCTACAAACTGGCAATAGGAAAAAGCGGCTATTCCGCATACAAGCGCGGAAATAACTAAGATGTAAAAGTGCCTAATTGCAATTTTCACAAGAGAAACTAAGGATATATTATTCACAAAACCCATCCTTCCATCATGAACAGAAACTATTATACTATATTTTTTTAAAAATAGCAACAGTTAATTTTTGTCGTTTTTAATGAAAAAATGTCGGTTTTGTGTGGTTTCTGAAGATGGAATATACTGATTTCAATTATCCCTGTCTAAGGTGACATTTTTAAACTCGGCGGAAAAGCCGCCCGGTAAATCCTCTGCCGATATAGGCAGCCCGGTAGCGCCGAGATACAGGCGGTATGTACGGCTGCCGTTTTTGCTTTCGGTAAAGTATTTATCGTCTTCAAGACTTACTTCGCCGTTTTCGGCTGCGCGCAGCATTTCGTAAAGATATGTAAAAGCCATACCCTCGGGCATTTCGGAAATATTGTATTTGTAATTAAGCCCCGAATATTCGGCGGAGGCGTTTTCGCCCTTAAAGTGCAGAATAAGCCCCGCAAGCCCCTCGGGAAAGGTTATTTTAATATCGGTATCTCCGTTTTCGGCAACAGATACGTTGCCCTCGTAGCATTCATTATAATAATTAACCGCGCAGGAAAAAGAAATTCCCCGCACTAAGGGGGTGACGCTGCATTTCTGCCGACACCCCGAAAGAAACAGGAAAAACATAAAAATAAATAATAACAGAGATGTTTTTTTCAAGCCGAGCGCCCTTTCTTTACAGCTCCTCTGTTAAATCTGTGGGCAGCATTGCGCGCTCGCCGCGCTTTTTTGCCGCCTTATCGCCCGCCTTGCCGTGAAGATAAACCGCCGCCTTTGAAGCTGTGAGCGGTTCAAGCCCCTGCGCCAGCAGTGAAACGGTAATTCCCGCAAGCACGTCGCCGCTGCCGCCTGTTGACATACCGGGGTTGCCCGTGGTGTTAAAGGTTATTTCGCCGTTTGGTGCGGCAACAATGGTATTCGCGCCCTTTAAAACCAAAATACAGCCGTATTTTTTTGCAAAATCGCGGGCGTATTTCACACGGTCGCTTTCAATTTCACGCGCGGTAACAGCGCACAGCCTTGCCATTTCGCCGGGGTGCGGGGTAAGAATAACGGGAGCTTTGCATTTCTTAATAATATCTATGCAGCAGGTTAACGCATTTATTCCGTCGGCGTCAATAACCGTGGGTACAGCTGTATTGAGAATAATCTCTCTTGTAAGTCTCTTGGTATCTTCATCATTGCCCATTCCGCAGCCTATAAGCACGGCATTGCAGCCGTTTAGCAGTGCGGGAATATCAATATTATCGGGGTCAAATCTGCCCGCCGCATTGGGCTTTACGGGTACGCACACCGCTTCGAGAACGGAAACGGTGAAGGGAATATAAATACTTTCGCATAAAACAGCCTTTAAAATGCCCACGCCGCTGTGCAGTGCCCCTTTCGCCGCAAGCACGGCAGCGCCCGCAAAGCCGTAGCTGCCGCAAAAAGTGAGCGCGGTGCCGAATGTGCCCTTGTGGGAATTATGCCTGCGTTTTTCAAAGCTCGGCTCTTCTATTGTTTCGTATTCATACCCGCTCGGCGTAACGCCTATATCCGCAACAGTAACCTCGCCGCAGTAATCAGAGCCGGGCGGCAGCAAAAAGCAGGGCTTTAAGGCTATAAACGTAACGGTTAAATCGGCGAATATCGCTTTCCCCGGTACATTGCCGCTGTCGGTCATAACTCCGCTCGGAATATCCACCGCAACACGGGGGCAGGGGGCGGAGTTTGCAATGGCTATAATTTTTTCCACCGTATCATTCGGCGCACGGTTAAGCCCTATGCCGAAAAGCGCGTCTATTATAAGGTCGGATTTTTCAATATCGGTTTCATTACCGAAAACAGCCGGGTTAAGGCGGTCATAATAATATTTCGCGTTTTCGGTTGCGGGAGTACCCATAGGCGTTATAACGGTTACGTCAGCGCCGTTTTGGCTTAAAATATCGGCTATTACAAAGCCGTCGCCGCCGTTGTTGCCTTTTCCGCACAAAACGGCGACCTTTTTACCGCAAACGGGGAAACGCCGCATAATAATATCCGCCGCAGATTTTCCCGCGCGGTACATAAGCTCACGAAAAGAGAAAGCGCCGCTGTTTACGGCATTTTCCTCCGAGACCCTTATCAAGCCCTCAGTTAATACACGCATAGCGGCACCCCGTTTATTTAAAAGCACTGTTTGAAATGAATTTCGGCACAAATTTAACTATTGCCGAGCGCACGCGCTCATCGGGAGCAAAAACTAAGTAGCTTGTGCCCTTGCCCTCGGTTGAAGATACCATAAGGTAAGCGGCGGGGTCGTCTGCGTTGCAGGTAATGAAAAGCTCCTTTGCGTTTACGCTTGAAATTTGCGCGGGGTTAAACTTTTCAATGCGCGAAACGGTGGCAAGCTCAAAGGAAAGTAAGCGCTTTCTTGAGCTTTTATTTATTATTTTATCAATATCCATCGTTCCGTTGGTTACAATATATTCATACTCAACGTTAAAGCGCACCGACAGCTTGTACGCGCCGAAAAGCGCGCCCGCGGCAAGCAGCAGCGAAAACGTGCCCAAAATGCCCATAAACATTATGAGAACAAAGCAAACAAGAAAAGCCGCAAGCCAAATGCCTATTATTGCGGCAAGGGCTTTTCCGTTTTTCTTCACCGCAATTATCTGTTCAAAGAAAGTATCCATTGTTATATCTCCCCGTAACTTTTAATATAATACATTATACACCAAAACGTATTGTACTTGCAATATATTTTGTTTTGTTATATAATAAATTTACCTTTTATTAACAAGTGAGGTATCTCTATGCGAATTAAGGATGGCTACAAGGTAGTAAATATGCACGGTCAGAACACCGTTGTTTATGAAAAGGGCGGCTCTGACGCGCTGGAAAATACCATTGTTTTAACCGAAACGGCAATGTTTTTATGGCATATGCTTGAAAAGGGTAATCCCACAAAAAAGGATATGCTGAACGCACTGCTTGATAATTTTGAAATTTCCACCGTGCTTGCGCTCGGTGATATTGACGTGTTTTTAAGAACAATGAAAGAAAACGGTGTAATAGAAGATTAAAATGAAAAATAAAGAAAATAACAGTAAAACTTTAAAGTGGATATACAGGCGCATAAAGCGGTATATCCCGCTTACCGCTGTCGTTTCGGTTATTTCGGCGCTTTCGGCGCTCAGCTTTGTTGCGCTTGCGCTTATAACCAAAAGAGTGCTTGACGTTGCTACAAACGAGACACCCGGCAGCATTGTTAAAAACGGCATACTGCTTTTTGCGGTAATAGCCTTTCAGATTTTGTTAAGCGCGGCGCAGTCGCTTTTAAACGCATATTCAAGCGGCAAGCAAACTATTGCTTTCAGAAATCATCTTTTCGGCGTGCTTTGCCGCAAAAAGTATTCTGATATAAGCGCTTACCACTCGGGGGATATACTGAACCGCTTCACCTCGGATATTGATACGGTGGTATCAAGCTCGGTCAGCATAATACCGAATGTAATATCAATGGCTACCAAGATAATTGCGGGCATAGGCACAATGCTTGTTCTGAACCCGTATATAGCGGGGGCGGTGCTGTTTTGCGGCGTTACCGTTCCGGCAATAGGCAGGGCGATAAACAAAAAGTATAAATATATGCATAAGGAATGCCAAAAGACCGAAGGTAAAACGCGCGCCTTTATGCAGGAATGCTTTGAAAATATTGTGGTTATAAAGACCTTTATAAGCGAAGGCCCGTTTATAAATAAGCTTGACAGCTATATGGATAAAAACTTCCGCCTTAAGATAAAACGGACAAGCATATCGGTAATAGCGAATATAAGCCTGTATACATTTTTTACCGTGGGGTATTACGCCGTGCTTTTATGGGGCGCGGGCGGTTTATCAGCCGGCACGCTTACATACGGCACGCTTATGGCGTTTTTGCAGCTTATTTCCCAGCTGCGCGCGCCGCTGCAAAATGTTTCGGGCATATTGCCGCAGTATTATTCGGCTTTGGCGTCCGCCGAGCGGCTTATGGAACTTGAAAGCAATGAGGACGAGCCCCTGCCCGCCGAAAAAGCCGAGCTTGAAAAAATAAAGAGCGATTTTCGCTCAATTGAGGTTAATAATCTCTGCTTCGGCTACGGCGGCGAGGTTATTTTAAATAATTGCAGCTTTTCAGCCGAGCGCGGGCATATAACCGCCGTTACGGGAGAATCCGGCAGCGGCAAAAGCACGCTTTTCAAGCTTATGTTAGGGCTTTACGAGCCGCAAAAGGGCAGTATTACCGTAAACGGCAATATCCCGCTTGACGCATCCCTCCGCGGGCTGTTTGCTTATGTTCCGCAGGGGAATATGGTGCTTTCGGGTACGGTGAGGGATAATATAACCATGTGCGACCCCGCCATTACCAACGAGCAGATAGAAAAAGCGGCGCGCGCCGCCGAAATTTACGATTATATAATATCACTGCCCGAGGGCTTTGAAACCCGACTTGCAGAAAGGGGAGCGGGGCTGTCGGAAGGGCAGATTCAGCGAATATCAATAGCCCGCGCACTGCTTACCGATACGCCGGTTATACTGCTTGACGAGGCTACAAGCGCGCTTGATGAGGAGACCGAAACAAGGGTGCTTGAAAATATAAAGAGTATGACCGATAAGACCATACTCTTTATAACCCACCGTAACACAAGCCTTAAAGCCTGCGACAGAATAGTTCACGTTGAAAATAAGAATTTTTGCGTTATTAAATAAAATCGGGTCGAGCCTTTAGTTACTGTTCCGCATCGGCGGCTGCGGTTTCGGGGCTGTCCATCCTGTAAATTTTTCCGAGACTTTCCTGCTTTTTAAGCGCGCCGGAAACGGTAGGCACTGCGCCGAGCGCCGTAAATGCGTAGAGCAATATAAGCCCGGGAAGATAGCTGCCCCAATTTATGCCGCCGGTAAGCATTGCGTAATTCAATATACGGAAAAGCCCGAAAAATCCTATATCACTGTATTCCTCAACCGACATAAGCGAAATTGCGGAATCTACCTGATAGCTTAAAAACACCATTACCGCCATAATAATACAGGAAATAAGCACACCCTTTTTAGAAAATTTTCCGCCGAGCATTTCATAGCCTTTAAGCGTGCATACTCCCATTATAACGCCCGAAATTGCCGCAACATAGCCGAGGCGGCTTATAACTATTATGGCAAGCGCCCCGAGCAGCGAGCCTAAAAGCGCGCCCACAATACCGCCTATAACGTTTTCGTTCTTTTGCTCGTTTTCACGGCGGTTAAGCGTGTGCAGATTTTCGGCAGCCGCAAAGCATGAGTCGCAAAAAACGGAGGGCGAGCTGTGTATGTAATAATTGCCCACAGCACCCGTTTCGCCGCAGCCCTGACAGCAGGTCTGCCAACCACCGGCGCTCATAAATGCCACCGCAACGGAAAGCGCGAGCATAAGCTTTTTATTAACGGTGTTTGCAATGCTGCCTGCGGGTTTAATGTTAAAGTCTACCCTGTATCTATCGGTTGCCGCTGTGGTGAAAAGCGATTTGTTAAGCTTTGCAAGCTGCTGCATTTCGGCGGCGGTGGGCATATCTGTGCCGCGCTTTACCGAAAAGCTTAACTGAAATGTTTTTCCGCCCTGCATAGGTGCAATTGTAATATTATAGCCGCTGTAATTTCCGTAAATTACGCCGCTTAAATTATCGGCTTTAAGCCCCGCCATGCTTGCGAACGGCAGCACCGCTTTAAAATAATTGCTGTTCATTTAAAAAAATCCCCCTTAAAAGTGTTGACAAGGAACAAATGTTTTGTTATAATAAAAATGTAAAACAATGGAAGAAAAAGTAATTTTTCAATTATTTTTCCGATTTTATTGTTTCTAAGCCTATTCCTCGCGGCGGCTGCGGCGTGGAAAAAGCAATTTGCGTTTCGGTGTGACCGAAGCTGTTAAGCTCGCCTATAAACGCGTCAAGCGATTCGGTGGTTTCAAAAGCCACCTTAATAAGCTGTGAGTAGCGGCCCGTAATGCAGTTACACTCAAGCACATGCGGGTGCGACTGTATGAAGGGGTAAAAGGTAGGCTTTAATTTCGGGTCAAGGTCAAGCTGAATAAATGCAATTATCGGAAAACCTGCTTTTTTAAGGTCAACATTGGCGGAATACGAGCCGATTATGCCTTCTTTTTCGAGCTTTTCAATTCTTGCGGCGGTTGCGGGCGAGGAAAGAAAGACCCGCGCCGCTAAAATTTTAAGCGGCGTACGCGCGTTTTTTTGCAGCAGAGTAATAAGCTTTAAATCAATAGCGTCCATTGTTTTCACCTCTTTAAGATTATAAACTATCAAACAGATTTAGTCAAGGCTCGGTGAGTGTTTTATGCTTATTTATTCGGAAAATTACGGTGACAGCTTTTTTGGCAGCTCCTGCTGCTTTACGGGGTACAGACCCGTTAAATTCCCTTTTTCTATTGAACAAGGGAGCGGCGGGCTTAAAAGGCTTGAAAACTCAATAATAGAAACGGTTTTTTCCCTGTATGCGGAGGGCTGCACCACCTTTTACAGCGGTATGGCAATGGGCTTTGATATTATAGCGGCGGAGGCGGTGCTTTTGCTGAAGGAAGAGCATAGTGAGGTTCGCCTTATTTGCGCCGTGCCGTTTAAAGAGCAGGGGGCGGGCTTTCCAGAACCGTGGCGCGGCAGATACGCGGAAATTATAAAGCATGCCGACGAGGTGGTTATTACGGCGGACAAATATTATAAAGGCTGCTACCACAAGCGGAACGCGTTTCTTGTGGACAGCAGCGATTTTGTTGTAACCTGGTTTGACGGTCAGCCCGGGGGCACCGCATGGACGGTAAAATACGCGCAAAATAAGGGCAGGTATGTGCTTAACCTTAACAATGGCTGCGATATGCCCGCCGAAGGATTACGGGATATTGCATATTGCTGTTGAAACAAAAAGGCACAGAACGGGAATAAGCGCGCCGGAAATAAATTGCGGCAGCGTGTGCCTTTTCATTTTAAGCGACGCATAGCCTACTGGTAAAAGCAGCAAAAGCAGCAATAAATATAAAGGATGAATATAATAAGCCAGCAGCGCTACAGGACCTGCAATACCGCAGGCGTGGCCGCTGCTTTTCTTTTTCAGCACAAAGGAGCTGAACGCAATGGCGCAGCCCGAAAGCAAATATGTAAGGTACAGCACTTTTTCGCCTGCCGAAGCCGATGTTAAAAAGGAGAAAAGCGTACCGCCTATATAGCCTGCAACCGCCAGTATAATGGCGAGCGAACGCTGAAATTTCCGCCTTTCTTCGGCTTTTTTAACAAGACTTACGGGGTACGCCGTAAGCGGAAAAACGGTAAGTGAAATAAGCGCCGCCGCAAAATGAATGTTATTTACAAAGAAATTGCCGTGTATAAAAAGCAGAGTTACGGCAGCGGCGGCAGCAAGGGGAGCTACCGTTATAATTCTTATTATTTTGCAAAGCTTCATCATAATTACATCACCTTGGTACATCATACCTTATTTAATGCTCAAAGGCAATGAACTGTGCCGAAAAGATATTCTAATAAAAGAAATACCGCCGGTAGAGAGTTTTTTCTTCTCTACCGGCGGTGGAATTATTCGTAAATATCGTTCTTTTGCTTACCCTCGCCCACGCTGAAAACATTAAGCGTTCCGCTGCTGTCAAGCGCTGCTAAAAAAATATCCTCAACCGATTTAAAGCCCTGAATCTTAAGCTCGTTGTTAAGCCAATTTCTGTCCCTGCCGGCGCTTTGCAGGTTTTTATCCATTATTTTGCCGTCCATTATAACATTATAAAATACGCCCTCGCCCGTTGGCACTATATTCATATCCTCAGGGGAAAGCGGCCGCTTTGCGGCGCGCGGCAAAAAGCTTATTTTCCCGCTTGCTTCCATAACCGCCGTATCTATTGCGGAGAGGTCGTAATAACCGTCCAAGCGGCACTGCATTAAAAATTCGTTTAAATCAAGGCGGCTTTTTTTGAAATTTTCACGGTAAAGCTTTCCGTTCTGCATTAAAACCACCGAGTGCCCGAAAATCATTCTTCTTACTTTAAGCGATTTTGAGCAGCAAATGGATACAATGAACGATATAACGCCGTAAACCACCATTGCAACCAGCGGCTGCTCGGGGTTTTCAAGCTCGGTTGCCATTTCGGCAGCTATTGAACCTATTGTAATGCTGACAATATAATCGAACATATTAAGCTCGGATAATTGCTTGTTACCCACCAATTTCGTCAGTAAAAACAATACGATAATAGAAACTATCGAGGTTATAATAACTTTAAAAATTTCCACATTTTCGCCCCTTGGTATACTTATAATATGCAATACTATTTTTATCGCATTTTCAAAGAATATACTCGTGGAAATTTGTTTTTAAATTTATCTTTGAACCCTGCCGCTGCCGTCGCCGCCCGCAAGGTTTTTAACCTCTGCCACGCTTACGCAGTTATAATCGCCCTCAACCGAGTGCTTAAGGCAGCTTGCCGCAACCGCAAATTCAATTGCATCCTGTGCGGAATAATTATTGAGCAGCGCGTAAATAAGCCCGGCGGAAAAGCTATCGCCCCCGCCAACACGGTCTACTATGTGCATACTGTATTTTTT
>CAKSQS010000034.1 GCA_934486705.1 uncultured Eubacteriales bacterium | reverse complement strand
GACCCGTTGACGGTAAATCTTAACGACAGCAGCGCTGCATGGGCTGCAAGCGGAACTTCCGAATTAAAGCTTATCGGAGTAAATGCCGCAGATTGGACAAAGTATTCGTATGAATTTACAACAACTACCGCTCATTGGCTGCCTTTGCGCATAGGCGTAGGCGGATACGCCGGTGCGGACTGTTATTTGGACAATATTAAGATATACGAAAAAGACGGTGACGGAACTAATCTTTTGCCCAACAGCGATTTCTGCAAAACCGAAAAGGTTTTAATAAATGAAAACTTAATTAAAAACGATGAGGTTAAGCTTACCGATATACCCGGCATTGATATGGGTATGCTGAGAAAAGAAGGCGCAAGTGCCGCGGCTGTTCCGGGCGGCTCTTACGACGGTTCAACCGCTCTGAAAGTCACAGCCGACGGACTTGAGGGCTATTTCCAGACCTACGGCAATGAATCGGAAATCGATTTCCCCGATGCTGTAAAGAGAGGTAAAATTGCCTTTGTTAAGGGCGATACTGCCATTAAGGCAAGCGGATATTTCAAGAAGCTTGACACAAGCGACGCAGACGCTGAACCTAAGGTATGGTTCGGTTTCGGAAAAGAGTATACCGTAAAGAAATTTTTAATTTCTAAGACCATCAGTTCAATCGGTTCGCATTATAACAGTGAGTCGGATCGTCTGGACACGGAAAAATACGAAGATATAGGCAACGGTTGGGTGAAATTTGAAATGTCCTTAACCGATGATATGCTCGCATCCTCCGAGCTTAAAACCTCACTTGCCGAGGCGGAGCGCATAAGATTTATGTGCGGTGTGGACGGATACGACTCCGAAAATAAAAAGAAATATTTCGGCGAGGCGCTTTTCGATGACGTTAAATTCGAAATTATTTCAAAATACGCCCCGGGCGACTCGAACGGTGACGGCGCTATTGATATTCGCGACCTTATTCATATGAAGAAATACGCCGCAGGCACTGTTAAGTTTACAGATATGACGCGCGGAACTTGGCTTTCAAATATAGGCTATAACGAAAGCCCGTCAATTACAAACGAAATGGTTGCTATGCATAAGTATCTCATAGGCTTATCAAGCGAATACGGAAAATAATTAAATAATAAAAGCCCGGTGCAAAGGGTGCATCGGGCTTTTGTGTAACAGGTGAAAATAATGCAGAATAAATCGGATACATATAAAAGACCGCTGAAGCACAAAAGAATAGAGCCGCAGGCTTTGGCAGAGGTATGTGCGGATAAATCCGCCTTTCAGGGGTGGAGGGTTAAAAAGCTTTCGGATATTTCTTTTCCCTTAACACTTGAAAAGGAGGAAATTATAATAGATTTCGGTAATCACTATACGGGCTATCTTAATATCGAGCTTGCGGGCAGACCCGAGCACATACCCGATTCCCCCACAAATATAGCCTTTTCCTTTGCCGAAATGCCTATTGAGCTTGCCGAAACAGCGGAGGACAGCGAAAATTCGTTGTCTATAGGCTGGCTGCAAAACGATTTTAAAACAATAGCCTTTATGCCCTATAAGGGCAGCCTTGAGCGCCGCTATTCGTTCAGATATTTAAAGCTGAAACGGGTGGATTCGGTGCGTTTTGCGGTCGATATAACCGCGCTGTATATAGACGCGATATCGGCGGTGGATATTGCCGACGTACTGCCTTTAAATACGGCGGACAGCGCCCTTGCCGCAATAGACAAAATATGCGTTAATACCCTTAAAGAGTGCGAGCAGGATGTTTTTGAGGACGGACCTAAGCGCGACCGCAGGCTGTGGATAGGCGATTTGCGCTTGCAGGCGCTGGTTGACTATGTGACATTTCGCAATACCGACCTTATAAAGCGGTGCATTTACCTGTTTGCCGAGCATTTGAACGCAAAAGGGCTTGTGCCGCCCTGTGTATTTCCCGATACTCCGCCCTATGCCGACCAATGGTTTTACCTTGATTATTCGCTTTGCTTTGTGCTTTGCCTTGCCGATTATTTGGAAAATACAGGCGATAAAACGCTGCCCGAGGAGCTTTACGGAATTGCGCTGCACCAAATAGAATATACCGACAGTGTTTTTGACAGAACGGCGGGAATTATTAACGAGGGCTTTTTTATAGACCACGGCAATTATGACCGCAGCACGGCGTCCCTCGGGTATTTTGCCTATGTGCTTCGCAGTATGATAGGATTATCGGAAAAGCTCGGCAAGCCCGCAGATAAATTTAAAAATATTCTTAACGATGTAAATTCCGCTCTGCTTTCAAAAAAGGACGGAAAAACGGGGCTTTTCACCGCGAAAAACGGCGAGATATCGTGGCAATCGCAGGTGTGGGCGGCGCTCTCGGGCGCATTAAGCTGCGAAGAAACGCGGGTCTTGCTTGAAAAAACCGCCGAGTATAACCCCGAAATACATATGTCCTCGCCCTTTATGACCCACTATTACTTAGAGGCGCTTTATTCCTGCGGAATGGCGGAAACAGCAAACGAATATATAAAGAGCTATTGGGGCGCGATTATAAACGCCGGGTTTGACTGCTGCCCCGAATGCTTCGATATTACAAACGACAGGGTAACGCCCTACTCAAACCCCGTGCTAAACAGCGCCTGCCACGCCTGGAGCTGCACGCCCTCGTACCTTATACGAAAGGGAAAGGCGTAATATGATAAACATTTTAAGAGAGCCCGACGATATAAAAATCGAATGTGAAGCGTATAACAAAGACTGCACGGTTGAAACCGAAATAAAGGACGAAAAGCTTTATGTGTATATAACGGCGGCTGTTGCCCGACCGCGCTTTATCTGCCTACGCTGGAATTATCGCGTTACTGAGCCTACCCGCATAATGGGGGATAAATGGGAGCGCTCCTACGGGGATATGGAATGGCACTCCCTAAACGGAGAAATATTTATGCCGTGGTATTTTCTTGCAAACAGCGGCGATAAAACCGTGGGCTGCGGCGTTATGACGGGGGCTAGCAGCTTTGTAAGCTTTCAATGCGACGCTTCGGGCTGTACTGTGTGGTTTGATGTGCGCTGCGGCGGCACAGGCGTAAGGCTCAACGGCAGAAGGCTGCTTGCAGGTGTTATTGTATGCCGTGAATACAGCGGAATTTCAGCTTTCGCTGCGGCAAAAGCGTTTTGCCGCGTTATGTGCGAAAATCCCCGATTACCCGAAAAGCCCGTATACGGCAGCAATAATTGGTACTACGCTTACGGTAAAAGCAGCCGCGCCGAGGTTATAAGGGACGCGGAAATAACCGCCGAGCTTGCCGCGGGAAACAAAAACAGACCGTTTACGGTAATAGACGATGGCTGGTCGGTTAATTCCTGCGCAGGCCCTTGGAGGCCGAATGAAAAATTCGGTGATATGGCGGAAATTGCCGCAGAATTTAAAAAAATCGGGGTAAGACCCGGAATATGGATAAGACCGCTTTGCGATAAGGAGCTTGAAAAGCTGCACCCGGAATGGTGCTTATCACGAATAAACGACGGCGACACAAATAACGAGCCGTCCTACTGCCTTGACCCCACCGTTCCCGAGGTTCGGGAGTATGTAAGGTCTGCCGTTAGCCAAATGACCGAATGGGGCTATGAGCTTATAAAGCACGATTACACTACCTACGACCTTTTCGGCTCGTTCGGCTGTATGCTTAACGGCAAAATAACCGCAAAGGACGGCTGGAGCTTTCATGACGAAACCAAAACGAGCGCCGAAGTGGTTTCGGAGCTTTACAGATTGATAAGAGAAGCTGCGGGCGACGCGGTTGTTATTGCTTGCAATGCGGTATCGCACCTGTCCGCAGGAATTTTTGAGGTATACAGAACTGGCGACGACACAAGCGGCAGACTTTGGAGCCGCACCCGTGCTTACGGTGTTAATACACTTGCTTTCAGGCTTTGCCAGAATGACGCATTTTATAAGGTTGACGCCGACTGTGTGGGAATAATTCCCGGTAAAATTGATTGGAGTCTTAATAGGCAGTGGCTGGATATCCTTTCTGTCAGCGGCAGTCCGCTTTTTGTGTCGGTCAAGCCCGATAATCTGACCGACAGCATGAAAGAGGATATAAAAAAAGCGTTTTTCCGCAATTCCGAGCAAAAGGATATTGCCGAGCCGCTTGATTGGCTTTATAACAATCAGCCGCAGTTGTGGCTTATAAACAGCGAAAAAAGAGAATACGATTTTGTGGAAAATTCTTACCCGGAATTACTTTCGGGCGGCACGCAAAGCTATTAAGGAGAAGTGCTATGAAAGAAAATATAAAAATAGGCATAATAGGGCTCGGTCAGCGCGGGGACGTAATGCTGGAAAACCCTATAATACCAATGATGAAAGACGGCGCGGGCATAGAAATAATCGCGGTTTGCGACCTTTTGCCCGATAGGGTGAGCGCAGCGGCGGAAAAAATAGAAAAGGCGGGATTTCCGCGCCCTGCCGAGCTTACCGATTATAAGGAGCTGCTTAAAATTAAGGAGCTTGACGCGGTGTATATTGCCGTATCGTGGGAGGCGCACGCCGAGGTTGCCGTGGCGGCAATGTACGCGGGTAAATATGTAGGACTCGAAGCGGGCGGAGCATATTCGCTTGACGACTGCTACAAGCTTGTGCGCGCCTATGAGGAAACAGGCACAGAGCTTATGCTTATGGAAAACTGCTGCTACGGCAGGCGTGAGCTTATGGCGCTTAATATGGCGCGCAAGGGCGTTTTGGGCAATATTATGCACTGCTCGGGCGCTTACTGCCACGATTTAAGGGAAGAAATTACAAGCGGCAAGGAAATACGGCATTATAGGCTGCGCAACTATATTCACCGCAACTGCGAAAATTACCCCACCCACGAAATAGGTCCTATTGCAAAAATTCTTGATATAAACAACGGCAACCGCTTTTTAACGCTTTGCTCTGTTTCGTCTGCGGCAATGGGGCTGCACGAATACGCCATACAAAAAAAGGGCGCGGAGCACCCGCTTTCCAATATAAATTACGCGCAGGGCGATGTTGTGACTACGGTTATTAAATGCGCGGGCGGGCAGACCGTTTGCCTTACCCTTAACACGACCCTGCCGCACGCGTATTCGCGGAAATTTGAGGTGCACGGCACAAAGGGTATGTATATGGAGGATAACGACAGCGTATTTTTGGACGGCAACGCTGAGCACACAAAAAACGAGTGGGACTGGAAGCCGATGTGGGGCAATGCCGCGCAGTATGAAAAGGAATACGACCACCCGCTTTGGCAAAACGGCGGAGTGGGGCAGGATATGCACGGCGGCATAGACCACCTGGTTTTCGCGGCGTTTGTAAACGCGGTTAAAACGGGAGCGCACGCGCCTATAGACGTATACGACGCGGCAACCTATATGTGCATAACCGCCTTGAGTGAGGAATCGGTCGCAAAGGGCGGCGCGCCCGTAGCTTTCCCCGATTTTACGGGCGGAAAATGGACAGAGCGCTCGGATATTGCCGATAACGAATATAACCTTGATAAATTAAACAACGGAAAAGATATATACTTTACCGACTGAACGGTACGGATTATTTAGGAGAACATAAATGCTGAAATTGAAAACAGAAAATTGCCGAATTGCCGCCGTTTATGATATGCGGTATGATACCCCTGTTGATATAACCGACGGCAGCGGCAATTTCGGGAAACCCGTGTATACCCTTAAATCGCAGGATATAACCAAAGAGAAAAAGCCCGAATTTACACCGTATAACGATTATTCCGTTCCCTATACCGAAACGGAAAACGGCATACTGTCAAACAAAGAATTTGGGGTTTCCTTAAAGGCGGAGGAAACAGACGGCGGAATTGCATTGGAAATAAATTTTACAAACGATGATGTAAGCGCCTGCGGAATTTCCCTGCCGTTCAGCTTTATGGGGCAAAAGAATAATTCCTGGGAGCACCAGTTTACCGCTTCAAGCCCCTACCGCACGGCGGATGGCAAGCACCTTATGTTTTATCTTGTTCGACCCGACGGGAAAAATCTGGTTTGCATTGCAGAGAACGAAACGGACGGCTACAGAATAAATTATTCGGATTTCCTTTGCGGGCACTATATTATGGGCATACAGTTTCTTTCTCAATTCGATAGGGCTTACGGAAGACAGACAAGAGCAGAGAAAAGGGTAAGGCTGCATATAAAGGCGGTAAGCACCTACCGCAAGGCACTTGAAAAGGCAAGCGGGCTGTGGGGTATACCCGCGCTTTACTATGAAACCGCAAGCGGGTATAAAAATCAGCCGTTCGGCTTTTCCGGCATAGGCGAATGGGATAAAATTACGGTCACCGCCCCGTCGGGGAAAAAAGAGATATTGAAAAACACATTCTTTACTCCCGATGAATACGGAATATACACCGCAACGCCTTATAACGGAAGCGTTGCGGGTGCGGATTGCAGCTTTTTTATTCATGACGGGCTTAACTATATGTTCCGCCGCGCCTGCCTTTCGGTAAAGCAAAACAGAGATATTATAATAGGAAAAACCGCAGAGGGCAAGGAAATATTTAAGCCTACGCATTTAACCTATCGCGGGTATGAGGACTATAACCTATGCGAGCACGCTATGTGGTGCTGGGCGGATCTGCGGTATATGCGCGCTTTCGGAATATGCGAGCCGATAGCGGGCGATGTGAAAAATATGTTGGATATAATTACAGGTAACTGTGATTGCCCTATATACGGCTGCACCTATGATGACAATTGCCTGACACATAATTCAAGCCGTATTCAGGAGGCATATAACGGCGTAAATATTCTGCTTGACGCATACCGTGTTTTCGGGGATAAAAAATACCTTGAATTTGCGGTTAAGGTGCTGCAAAGAAGACTTAGGGACGATCTATCCCCCAAAGGGGCGATTTTACGCCGCGGCAGCGACGGCGCTACGGCAGAAATTGCCGATTATACCACAGTTACCTGTATGGTAATACCCATTGCGGATATGGCTGTGCTGCTTAAAGAGCTCGGCGATGACAGATTCCGCTTTTTTGAGCAATGCGCGGAAAAAATTGCTGATTTTGTAGTGAAACGCGATTTGAATTTCCCGACTGAGGGCGGCTTTAACGAGCGGGTCAATACCGAGGTTGAGGAGGGCTCTATGTCATGCTCGGCACTTACCGTGCTTTATGTAGCGCAGTTTATTAAAAACAAAAAAGAGTATCTTGATTATGCGGAAAAAATCTTAAAAATACACGACGCCTTTACCGTTTTTACGTCGCACCCCGTTATGTTCAGGTCCTCGCTTCGCTGGTGGGAAACAATTTGGGAGGGTAATTCCGACGGGCCCGCGGTGTGCTACGGTCACGCCTGGTCTGTCTGGCGCGCCGAGGCGGAGTATTGGTTCGCCCTGCTCACCCACGACGATAAGCGGCTGCTTGATTCGTATAACTGCTTTATGACTAATCTCGCAAAGGAAGATTCGGGCGGAAATATGTACGCAATTTACCAGTATGAGCCTATTTCATCGGGAGCGCTTGCAGAAAGCGGCGAAAGCGTTGATTTTTCGGATTGCTCGGGTTTCCCCAAAAGACCGGATACTACCATTTCAAGATATGTATTTGCAAGAGGCTTTGAAACATGGTTTAAAACCGTAGCAGTATTATCGTGTTACACAATTGGGGCTCATACGGAAAAAGGCGTTATTATTCCGTATGCGGCTGATTTTGAAATTCTTTACATAGGTGATATATCTAAGAATATATGCGTAAAAGCTCCTGAACAAATCAAAATAATATCAAAAAAGAATTATTCGGTTAAAAATAATAATGGCTTATTACTTATAACTATATATGATTGAGGTATTACTGTGGCAACAATATTTGCCATCGGTATTCCGAAAGCAATGCATATAGTCGAAAATAAATCGGAGCAATGTAAAGCATTGACCGAGATAATGTAATTTTTGAATGGAAAATATTAAGAATTACGGGAGACTGTCCCGAAATAAGGGGGCTTGACGCCCTGATTGTATTATCTAACCGTTTTGTTCTTTTTTTATCATATTTAATAAATTGGTTTTGCAAAACTCGTTAAATTCTTTCCATTCGGTTTTATTAACAAATGCATAGCTTTTGCGTTTTCTGTTGCAAAAGAGGAAAATAAAAAAACAGCTTTTTCATTAAGTTAAACAGCCGCTGAGAGTTGCCTTGCGGAAACTCTCAGCGGCTGTTTCTTTTTAAAATTATTTTACAAACCTGCTTACGCGCGGTTTCTTTTTGGCATAGGGGTTGCTTGTGGGGTTTATTTCAGCCGAATAAGCGGCATCGCAGCTTTGGCAGGTGTCCGTTCCCGCCTTGTTTACTGTGCCGCATTTTACACATTCCCAAGTGCCGCGGGCGGCTTCACCATGGTATGCCGCAGGTACGGCAGACTCCGGCGAATTATAGGGATTTACTACATTCTCAAGTTCTTTAAGCTTTGTTCTGAGCCAAAAGGTTTCTTCGCTCAACTGTTCTACGCCTTCGGTATTGCATATTACGGAAAATGTAAGGGCTATTTGCAGAAGACTGCTAAAGCCTGCAATAATAGCCGTAAAAGCATTGCTTCCGATAAGCAGAAAGAATATGAATGCTCCGCTGATGATTTGCAGAAAAAGGAGAATGTAAAGCAGCTTTTTCATACAAATATCCCCCTTACGCGCTTAAATAATATTTTACAAGCGACTGTAAGAGCGTATCGCGGTCAATCTTTCTTATAAGATTGCGCGCATTGTTGTGGGTTGTAATATAAGTCGGGTCTTCGGACAAAATATATCCGACTATCTGATTTATCGGGTTGTAGCCTTTTTCTTTCAGCGCGTCATAAACCAAGGTTAAAATATTCCTTATTTCCTGCTCTGTTTGGTCGCCTATTGAAAAGGTCATTGTTCTGTCATTCATAAATTACACCTCTCACAACTGTTTATAATTATTTTATACCTTTTTTAAAAAAACTTCAAGCACTATTTTCTGAGCTCTGCGCCCGCGCTTTCAAGATTTTTAATTATTGCGGCGTTTACCGTATCAATTTCTTTATCGGAAAGCGTTGCGTCGGCAGACCTCAGCCATACGCTGTAAGCCACGCTCTTTTTGCCCTCGGGTATTTGCGAGCCGGAGTATACGTCGAAAAGTTCTAACCTTTCAAGCAGCCTGCCCGCGCCCTTGGTAATCGCCTTTTCAAGCGCGCCTACGGGTAAGTCCTTATCGCAGAGCATTGCAAAATCGCGCTCAACAGCGGGGAACTTGGGCAGCGGCTTGTAAACGGTTTTGCGCTTGTTTATGCCGAGCAATACATCAAGCTTGATTTCCGCAACGTATACACGGCAGTCAATGCCGTATTCTGCCGCAACCGACGGGTGCAGCTCGCCGAAAACGGCGGCAACAGTGTTGTTTGCCTTAACAAGCGCCTGTCTGCCCGGGTGAAGATACGGTTCGTTGCTCACTTCATACTGCGTGTGCGCGCCGCAAAGCCGCATTACACCCTCTATTATGCCCTTTAAGGTGAAGAAATCTTCATCCTTGCCGTAAATTCCCACCGACATTGTGGGTATCTCGTCGGGCTGCTCGGTTATGGGCAGCTGTTTTGCAATAAAACGCTTTGAAATCTCGTAAAATCTGCCGTCTGTTATCTTGCGGTTAATGTTGGTTGCCAGAACCGACAGCATACTTGTTGTAAGCTGTGTGCGCATTGTAGAATATTCGTCGCCGAGCGGGTTTATTATTTTAATTTGTCGGCGTCGTTCGTCGCTTTCATCTAACAGCAGGGTATCAATAGCGGCGGAGCTTATAAACGAATAGGTTGCAATTTCACGTGCGCCTGCGGCGGTCATAAAGTCCTTTATTTTATCGCACTTTATGCGCTCGGGCAGCTTTTTGCCGCGCACCACATCGCCGCGCATGGGCTTGCCTATAATGTGGTCATAGCCGTAAATTCGCATAACCTCTTCGGCTAAATCGGCTCTGCCCTCAATATCGTCGCGTATAGAGGGCACGCGCACCGTAAGCTCCTTGCCGTTTGCGGTGGTGGGCAGGTGGAGACTGTTTAAAATAGAAACTATTTTTTCATCGGGCACATCTACGCCGATAAGCTCCATAATTTTATCGGTGGTAACGTTTATAATTCTTTCCTCGGGCAGACCGTTGTTAAGGTCAATTTCGCCGTCTATAATATCGCCCGCGTCAAGCTCTGAAATAAGCTGCAAAGCGCGCTCCATAGCGTAGGAAACGTTCATAATATCAACGCCACGCTCGTATCTGCCGCTGGCTTCGGTGCGAATACCGAGCGCTCTGCCCGTGTGACGTATGTTATCGCGGCGGAACTTTGCCGATTCTAAGAATAAATCGGTGGTATCGCTTTCAATTTCGCTTTCCTTGCCGCCCATTATACCCGCAAGGCACGAGGGCTTTTCGCCGTCTGCAATAACCAGCATATCGGGGGTTAAATTGTGGTCGGTGTCGTCAAGCGTGGTTATGGTCTCGCCCTCTTCGGCGTTGCGAACGATTATTTTGTGCCCGCCTATATCGTTATAGTTAAAGGCGTGCATGGGCTGACCCGTTTCAAGCATTACAAAGTTTGTAATATCAACAATATTGTTAATGGGGCGCATACCCGAGGCGGTTATGGCTTTTTTCATCCACTCGGGCGACTCCTTTATGCGCAGGTTTTTAACCACCCTGCCTATATAGCGGGGGCATAAATCAAAATTGCGCACCTCAATGCTTATATAATCAGATATATTCTGTCCCACCGTTTTATATTCCGGCTTGGGCGCTTTAAATTCGGTGTCTAACACTACCGAAATTTCCTTTGCAACGCCCAAAAAGCAGTTGCAATCGGGGCGGTTTGCGGTAATTTTGAAGTCTATAATATAATCGTTAAGCCCCAAAACCTCGCGCATATCCGTACCCGGCTTCGGCTCGCCCTTTAAAATAAGTATGCCGTTAACCGACGCACCCTCGTAATCAGCCTCGGTAAGGCATAATTCGCCGCCCGAGCAGAGCATACCGTTTGACTCTGCGCCGCGCAGCTTGCCCGCAACAATGTGCGTGCCGTTCGGCAGGTAGCTGTCGTCAAGCGCGGCGGGAACATAATCGCCCTCGTGTATATTCTGCGCGCCCGTAACAATTTGAACAGGCGCATCCTTACCCACGTCCATTTGGCATATCTGTAAGTGGTCGCTGTTTTCATGCGGAGTTATTTTTAAAATTTTAGCGGCTACAACGTTTTTTATGTTTTCGCCCTGCTTTTCCATCTCCTCAATTTCAAAGCCTGCCATAACCATACGGTCGCAAAGCTCCTCAACGGGAACGTTTATATCAACATATCTTTTCAAAGCTTCAAGTGAAATTTTCATTTGTTTTTACCCCCTTAAAACTGCTCTAAGAAACGCTTGTCGTTCTCGAAAAGCAGGCGGATATCGCTTATTTTATAGCGTGTTGTGGTAATTCGGTCAATACCTATGCCGAATGCAAAACCCGTGTAAACATCGGGGTCAATTCCGCAGGAGCGCAGAACGTTCGGGTGCACCATACCCGCGCCCAAAATTTCTATCCAGCCCGCGCCCTTGCAAACGCGGCAGCCCTTGCCCCCGCACTCGCTGCAGGAAACATCCACCTCAACGCTCGGCTCTGTAAACGGGAAGAACGAGGGGCGGAAACGCACCTTTGTATCCTTGCCGTAAATTTCTCTTGCAAACTGCTCAAGCACGCCCTTAAGGTCGCACATGGTAATGCCCTTATCAACCACAAGACCTTCAAGCTGGTGGAAAACGGGGGAGTGGGTAGCGTCAACTTCGTCAGCGCGGTACACTCTGCCGGGGCATATAACGCGTATAGGCGGTTTTCTTGTTTCCATTGTTCTTATCTGCGCGGCGGAGGTCTGGGTGCGCAAAAGCAGGTTTTCGCCTAAATAGAAGGTGTCCTGCATATCGCGCGCGGGGTGATCCGCCGGAACGTTTAAGCACTCAAAATTATAGTGGTCGGTTTCAACCTCAGGTCCGTCTACCACGTCAAAGCCCATAGATTGAAAAATATCTATCATATCGTTTACAACGTGGTTAAGCGGGTGAATACCGCCCGTTTCAACCTCTTTTGCGGGCATGGTAATATCTATTGTTTCGGCTTTAAGCTTTGCCTCGGTGGCTTTTTGCTTCATTTCCGTTTTTTTCTCTGCTATAAGCGTTTCAAGCCTTTGCTTTGCCTCGTTTACAAGCTGACCCATAGCGGGGCGCTCTTCGGGTGAAAGCGAGCCCATTTGCTTGAGCATTGCCGTAAGCTCGCCCTTTTTACCTAAATATTTTACCCTTAATTCTTCAATTTCGTTTTCGCTTGCCGTTTTTTCAATGGCAGCCTTTGCAGCCGCTCTTATGGCGTCAATCTTCTCTTTCATTGCCTTTCCTCCACACAAAAAAATAAACTCCGCCCTGTAAAAACAGGACGAAGTACAAAAAGTCTCCGCGGTACCACCCGTAATTTTCGCTCCGAGAGCAAACACTCTTTAGAACCTGTAACGGTGTTCATCCGTCGCCGCCTACTGCGTTTTTCAACCGCGATGCTCAAAAGGGAACTTCACAAGACCCATACCTGCCCTCGCTTACAGCCGCGGCGAAGGCTCTCTTAAAGCGGAAGTTTTGCTACTTTCCTTTATCCTCGCATTTTATTTAATAATAACACCCGCTGCGAAAAAAGTCAAGCATTATCTTACCAGCGCGTTTATTGAATTTACAAGCTCTTTGTTCCGCGTTGCCGAAATATTATTTAAAAACAGCAGGTCGGTTGCTTTAACGTCGGTGCAGAATTGGGCTATTCCGCGGCTGTCAACGCTTGCAAAATAGCGGTAATCTATAATATAAACGGTTTGGTAATTGGAAACTAAGAAAGGCGCGAACGCATTTCCGAACGATTCCTTTACAAGCACGCACACAGAGCCGTCTGTCTTTGCGGGGTTGTGAATAATGCTGTAGGGGCGGTCGCCCTTTATAAATGTGAGATATTTTGATTTTACGGCTGACATATCGGAAATGATGGCCTCGTTTTTAACCGAATCCTTTGTATAATGAATTTCTATCGTGTTGGTTTCCTGCGGCTCATAGGCGAATACCGTATCGGGGTTAGCCGCTAACTGCGGCAGCTTTTTGCTTGAATTGTAGAACGAGCCTAAATAACCCGGGAACTGATGCTCCTTAAAGCCGTTAAGAGACGCGGGCGTGCCGCCTGCCGTTTTTATAAAATCGCAGTAGGTATAATAAGCACCGAGCGCCGTCCAGTGGTGGTCGGTGCGGAAGTAAATATACTCGTTGCGGCGGGCTTTGAGCGTATCGTAAATTGAAACGGTTTTAACGCCGCCTTTGGCAATGCCCGAGTACATATAATCTATTGCCTTTTTCTGATCAGATGTGTTTATGGTCGCCACAACATTATCGGGCGCGGTAATGCCCATACTTGTAGGCACAACCATATCATACACGTTTGTTTTGCCCGCAAGCAGCGCTCCCGCGCGGCTTATTGCGCTTACATACAGGTCTGCCGTGTCGCGCACGAAATTATAGTATTCATACGCCGTGTCACCCTTGATAAGCAGCGCGCCGAGGGTTTGGGTTGTTTGGGTCTGCGCGGGCGTTTGCTGTTTCGGCGGCTCGGACGATACCGCCGAAGAAGATGAACTCTCGGATTCCGGCGGCTCGCTTGATTCCGCAGAGGAAACGTCGGATGATGCGTCTTCCGGGTGGCTTTCGGGTATATCGTCGCCCTTTTCAACGTCGCCTTTTATTTGAACGTCGGTTTTGCCGTAAAAGGCGGAGAAAAAAGCGTTAATGTCAGTCAGCTTTTCCCTTAAAGGGAACGTATCGGAATACCAGCTGTTTATGCCGTCGAAATAATCGCCCGAAACAAGGGCGGTAAGCGTAAATTTCGGGAATTTTGTAAGCTCGCGCTTTTCGCTTTCAGAATATTTCGGGCGCAGCGGTATTATAAGCGATAAAATAAAAAACAAAAAAAGCAAAACGAAGAAAAAACGAACGAACCATATGTTCATTATTCTGAATTTACGCATATTAACGGGGGGAAGGCGCACTTCTTCCGCATCGGTAATAGCATTATTCTGTTCCGCCATAAAGAAGCCCCCTTTTTAAAATCTGAAATACAAAAACGGATTGTAGCTGTTGCCCACAAGCGCCGCGGCAGAAAGTAAAAGCAGCGCGGCGGGAATTACAAATTGCAGCACCGAATAAGCCGCAAGAGCGCCGTTATTTCTTAGCGCACGGTATTTGAACGCGGCTGACAGGCGCTTTGTTACGGGCGTGGACGCAAAAATCGCGATTAAAAGTATTATAATATGGTTTTTTACGGTCGTCCATGTTTCAAAATCCGAGAATTTATTGCCGTTTGCGCCGCACATTCCCTTAAGCACGCACCATATATCGTTAAGATTTTCAAACTTAAACAAGATCCACCCGAAAAACACTACGAGCAGCAAATATATATGCGCTATAATCGGCTGCTTTTCAAGATATTTTGAAAGGAAAAGCTTTTCAAGCGCAATAAACACAAAGAAATAAAGCCCCCACAGTACAAAATTCCACGAAGCGCCGTGCCAAAGCCCCGTAAGCGCCCATACAACGAAAAGGTTCAAAACCGTTCTCACCTTGCCGCAGCGGCTGCCGCCCAGCGGGATGTAAAGATAATCCCTGAAAAAGCTGCCGAGGGTTATATGCCAGCGCCGCCAAAACTCGCTTACCGACGTGGATATGTACGGGTAATCGAAATTTTCGGTGTAGTGAATACCTATCATTTTTCCCATACCTATAGCCATATCGGAATACGCCGAGAAATCAATATAAATCTGTAAGGTAAAGGCAAGCACGCCCACCCAAAGCGAAAGCGCGCTTTTAGAGGCTAAGAGCGAGAAATCCCCGCCGTCGGGCACAAGCAGCGTATCGGCAAGCGCGGCGCAGGTGTTTGCAATTATCGCCTTTTTAGCAAGACCTACGGTAAAGCGGTTTATACCCTCGGCAATATCAAATTGCGTGGCTCTGCGCTCTTCAAGCTCGGCGCATATATCTTTATAACGCACAATAGGACCTGCTATGCACTGGTGGAAAAGGCTTACGTAAAGCAGTAATGTTTTAAAGCTGCGCTGCACAAGAGCGTCGCCCCTGTATACGTCCACACAGTAGGTAATAAGCTGAAAGGTATAAAACGATATTCCTATAGGCAGCATAACAGACGGCACTTTTGAGGGAAAGCCCGTAAAAAACTTAACGTTTGAAAGAATAAAGCTGCCGTATTTAAATATGCCGAGCAGCAAAAGATCCGCCCCGACGGTAAGCCCCAAAAAAAGCTTTGCTTTTTTAGAACCGCGCTCATATTTGGACATAATAAGGGTGAGATACCAGTCCGTAAGCGTCATACCGACAAGCAGCAGAATATAAATCGGCTCACCCCAGGCATAAAAAATAAGCGAGAAGACAAGCATTACGGTGTTTTTTTGCTTTATGTCTTTGGCAAAAAAATAAGCCAGCAAATTAAGCGGCAGGAAAAGAAAAATAAAAGGCAGGCTTGAAAAAACCATCTAAACACATCCAACTGAAAATACTGATTATATTATATACGTTTTCTCCGAAAAATACAGTAACATTACGGTTACAAATTATAACAGTGTATTACATTCGGGCTGATGAAAAAAATTATCAACCGTTACCGATTGTAGCATATTTAAATGAAAAAATCAATAAAAATACACGGCGGCTCGGGTGGATTTATTTTCCATCGAAACCGCCGTGTATTGCGCCCCTAAACGAAAATTTTCGGGGGCAGGTTTTTTTATTTCAGTCCCAATACTTTAAGAGGCTCTGTTACATGGCCGTCCTTATATGCTTCAAGGTGCAAATGGCTTTGGTCGGCGCACTCGCCCGGTATAGACGTTACCGAGCCTATTATATCCCCCGCGGTAACTTTATCGCCCGCTTTTACCTTTATATCTTTTAAAGCGGCGTACTTTGTTGTAATGCCGTCGCCGTGGTCTATCGTTACCACCGCGCCGAAAAAGGCTGTTTCCTCGGCGGATAATACCTTGCCGTCGCCGCAGGCGCTTACCGCAGTGCCGTCCGCACAGGCAATATCAAGCCCCGTGTGTATGCGCATATCGCCGTAGGTTGCGGAAAACAGAAGTTCTTTATCACTGTATTTTTTTATAATATCGCCCTGCACCGGCATTGTGAAAACCTTTTTTTGAGGCTTGCTTTCGGTTTTCGACTCGGTGCTTTCGGCAGAGGAATACGGCTCATCGGATACGCTTTTGCCAACATCCTCGGAAACCGTGCCCGAGGGCTCGGGTATGCTTTCGGGTGCGCTTGATTGCGGCGGCTCAGAAATCTGCGAGGGCGAGCTGCTGCTGTCGTTATTTCTGCGGCTTATGCTTGACGCGGCAAACCACGAAGCCCCGCCGAGCGCCAAAAGGCAGCAGGCTATAACTATATAAAAGGCGGCGCTGCCCTTGAATTTGGGTTTTGAAGTATATTCAGAATATTTCATAATTTCATTTTCCTTTCAGACGGCGTTTTCTGAATTTATTATTAACTAAAATACATATTATATTCCTTAAAAATTTAAAAATAGTTCACAGAAATGAAAAAATTATAGTTTATTATATGCTTGTACCGAAAAGGGAGCCGCACCCGTTTTGGTATAATTTCTCTTAATTTAAAGAGAAGTTCTCTCCTCAAACCCCTTAAAAGTGGAAAAGAGCCGTGAAAACGGCTCTTTTTCACTTTTATATGGATTTTAGGCTGAATAATGATTTATCTTACAATATAACAGGCTGCAGCTGTTCGCCCGCAAGGGCCTTTTCAACCGTTTGCGGCAGAAGTGAAAAATCGCAGACCAGGGAATTATTCTTGCCGAATGGGTCATCCTGACGGTAGGGTACAAAATAAATATTATTCATATTGTGCAGCAGCCCGATATTTTTTGCCGACGCGCCGAGAGCGTCGTTTGTGGCAATTGCCAGCACCACGGGCTTATTATTGCGCAGGTGCGCTTTTACCGACATTGTAACGGGCGTATCGGTAATGCCGAGGGCGGTTTTTGCTATTGTATTTCCCGTGCAGGGGGAAACCACCACTATATCCAGCAAATTTTTAGGGCCTATCGGCTCGGCGGCGGCAATATCGTGAATTATCTTCGCGCCGCAAATCTCCTCAACCGCGTCCTTAAGTTCGGCGGCGCTGCCGAAACGCGTGTCGGTCGTATATACTATCTGTGACATTATGGGTACTATTTTAATATCGTTTTTTGCAAGCTCTTTCAGCGCCTCAAGAGATTTTTTTATCGTGCAGAAAGAGCCGCAAAACGCATACCCCAAGGTTATATCTTTCATAGCGCTCTCCTCTTTAAATATTTTCTGCTATAATTTCGTGCGCGGTTCTTGCCAATATTTCGCCGGCTGTCTGCGGCGCGGTCTTACCGGGCAGCCCCGGCGCTTTAAGTGCCGTAATGCCGCTTTTTTCGGCGGCGGCAATATCAAACCCGCCCCTGCTTGATAAATCCACAATAAGATTTGCGGTACAGGCGGCGAAATCCTCATCCTCAATCACCTTAACGTCAACGGTATTGAAAATAATATCGCAGTTAAGGTGCTTTTTAATTTCCGGGGTTTTTGCCGTGTAGCAGCCGGCAGCGGATATGAGCGCGAAATCGGACGCTTTTCTTGCGCTCACCGTAACGCGGCAGCCGAGCGCTTTCAGTCGGCTTGCCAGTATTCGCCCCACTCTGCCGCAGCCTATAACCAGCACTCTGCTGCCCCACAGGGTAAACGGAGTTTTTTCTATTGCCAATGCAATTGCGCCCTCGGCTGTGGGAACGGCGTTAAGTAAGCAATAGGCGTCGTTTTTGCCGTAGTCGATGCATTTTTTGCCGCTGAACATATAGTTGCACGAAAGTATAAGCGTGTCGTCGGGTGTGCGGCGCGCTATATCTTCAAGATATATTTTTTTCTTAATGTCCGGTGCAAAGAGCGTTTCGCCGTCCCGCGTAGTAGGAACGGGTAAAAGCAAAACGTCGCTTTCTTCAAGCTCCTTGCTGTCGGGCGATGTAAGAATATTTACCCGATAACCGTAGCCGGTAAGTATTTCCGCGGCGGTTTTAAGGCGGCTGTCGCCGCCGAGAACTGTAATTTTTTTCATATGCTTTCCCTGCCTGAAAACAAAATAAACGCCATAGGCTGTTAATACAGTCTATGGCGTTTAAGATTAAATGTTACAGGTATGAAAAGCCGAAAACGGAATCTATGCTTTTTTCGTTTTAACCTTTATTAAGTGTATTATAAGCCCTATGCAAAGCCCTATGAATGCAGGCAGCAGCCAGCCGAGGTTTTTATCAAACAGCGGCAGATAATCGGACGCCAGCTTTACGGAAACATCAAGCCTTAATGTTTTCTGCAAAAATTCGGGCAGGGTCTTAAAGCAATCAAATATCGCTGCCGCCCATGTGCCTACCATAACGCAAATGTAAACGGCTTTGTCGTGATTGAAAAATTTACCGATAAACGCCAAAATTATAAGCGCTATGGCGGGCGGGTAGATAAGCATAAGCATGGGTATAGAGTATTCGATTATGGCGCTTAAGCCTATGTTTGAAACCGCAAAGGAGAAAACGGTAAATATAATTGCCCAGGTCTTATAGGATATTTTGCCGTTTGTCATTTTAACAAAGGTCTCCGAGCATGAGGTTACAAGCCCAATTGAGGTTTTAAGGCAGGCAAAGGTTATGGTTACGGCTAAAATTATATTTCCGGCGCCGCCTAAGTAGTGCCCCGCTATTTCGGTCAAAGCAATGCCGCCGTTTTCGGAAAGCTCAAAAAGTCCGCGCGACTGTGCGCCCATAAGAATTGTAAGTATGTAAATTATCGCCATTAAAATGCCGGTAAAGACGCCCGAGCTTAAAACATCGCGGGCAACGGCGTTATCATCCTCAACGCCCATACGGCGGATAACGTCGATTACAACTATACCGAAGGCAAGACCCGCTATTGCGTCCATTGTGCCGTAGCCCTCAATAAAGGAAGAGAAGAAAGCACCGCTTTTATATGTATAGCCTTCTACGGGTTCTATTTCCGAAACCGACGCACCGGGCGATAAAAGCGCGGCAAATACCAATACGGCAAGGAAAACAAGAAATACGGGGTTTATTATTTTTCCTATCCAAACGGTTATTTTGCCGGGGCGCAGCGAGAAAAACAAAACAAACGCAAAAAACACTGCCGAGAAAATAAGCAGAGCAAGCCACTCTTTTGAATCGCTTTTAAGCATGGGGGTAACGCCGGTAGTGAAGGATACCGTGGCGCACCTCGGAATAGCGAAAAGCGGCCCTATTGTAAGGTATAAAATGCAGGTGAAGAATATACCGTAGCCCTTGCCGACCTTTGAGGAAAGGGTCTGCAGACCGTCGGAATGGGTAATGCCTATTGCGGCAACGCCGAGAATCGGAATACCGACAGCCGTAATAATAAAGCCTATCATGGCGTAAAAGACGTTGCTACCCGCCATTTGTCCCAAGTGGACGGGGAAGATCAGGTTGCCCGCGCCGAAAAACATTCCGAACAGCGTACCGGCAACAAGTATTTTTTGTTTGAGTGACAGCTTGCTTATGTTCATTTTTTTAAAAACACCTCGCTTGATACTAAGCCTGATTTGTCATATCAAGCCCGATGCTATTATTTTACAACATTACTTGCAAAAAGTAAAACAATTGGTTATAATAGTTATATGACAATTTGTAATACATAAGGAGAGACTATGGACGGCAAGAAGCTTGAAATACTTATGACGGCGGTGGATCTCGGCAGTCTTTCAAAGGCAGCCGAGGTGGTGGGGTATACCCAATCGGGGCTTACGCACCTTTTCGACAGCCTTGAACGCGATATAGGAATTACGCTTATACGGCGCGACCGCAGCGGAATTTCGCTTACAAAGGCGGGGCAGGAGCTTATGCCCGCCATAAGAGAATTTTTAAGAGCAAACGCAAATCTTGAAAACCGCATCTCGGCAATAACCGAGAAGAGGAACGAGACTATAAGGGTTGCCGCATATGCCAGTATAGCAATGCACTGGATGCCCGAAATACTTTACCGTTTTCGCAGGGTGTGCCCGAATATTAACGTGGACCTTAGAATGGTGGATAATGCAATAGAGCCGTTTGAGCTGCTTGAGGACGGAAAGACCGACGTTATTTTTGCGGCAAGGGAGAGCGGAATAAGCTGCGAGTGGACTCCGCTTTACAATGATGTTATGTACGCTATACTACCGCCCGATTACCCTGTTTCCGATAATGATGAATTTCCCGTGAGCGGCTTCGGCGGCAAGGAGTTTATAATGCCCTACGGCAAGTTTGATATAGATGTAAACAGGGCGTTTGACGAAAACGGGGTAAAGCCGTATGTAAAGCCGGCGCACGTAGATGACGAGACCGTAATACGTATGGTGGGCAAGGGACTCGGAATATCTATGATGAGCGAAATGATGATACGCGGAAGAACAAACGGCGTGAAGGTATTAAAGGTTTCGCCCGAGGTGGGCAGAGAACTCGGAATGGGAATGAACAAGGGCGGGGCAATGCCCGACGGAGTAACCCGCCTTAAGGAATGCGTGCTTGCGTTTTTAGGGGAAAAATAATACAAAAAAGCTGTCAAGCGGGGGCATTCAGCACCTGTTTGACAGCTTTTTGATTTTCGCCCTATAATGCTTTCGGCGTAAAGCCCAAATCCTCAATTTCCCGCAAAGCGGTTGCAAGGTAATGCTCGCAGCCGTCTATTGTTACGGTTTTGTTTTCAAGCGATACGCTGAATTTAAGCTCGGCGGCATTAAGCGCGTTTGTTATGCGCTTAACACATGCGTCGCAGTGCATATCGGGCACGGATATTGCTCTTTCCATTTTTATATTCACCTCACTTCATCAGCTTTTGCAGGGTGGCGGTAAGCTCGTCTATAACCGAGTCGTCGCCCGCGCGTATATTGTCCGCCACGCAGGTGTGTATATGGTTTGAAAGCAATTCGCGGTTAAAGGCATTAAGCGCCGCCTGAATTGCCGATACCTGAATTAAAATATCGGTGCAGTATGCGTCGTTTTCAAGCATTGAGCGAACGCCGCGCACCTGCCCCTCTATGCGGTTAAGGCGGTTTATAAGCAGCTTATATTCTTTTTCATCACGGTGCTTTTTCTTTTTGCAGCATTCACATTCGCTCATAGTTTTTTACCTCTCAATCTTAAAGCATTACCCACAACAAATACCGAGCTTAGCGACATTGCAAGCCCCGCTAACATCGGGCTTAAAAGCGGACCGCCGAAAACATAAAGCAGCCCCGCCGCTATGGGTATGCAAATTGCGTTATAGCAAAACGCCCAGAAAAGGTTTTCCTTTATATTGGTTATGGTCAGTCGGCTGAGTCTGATTGCGCGCGGCACGTCGAGCGGGTCGTTTTTCATAAGCACAATGTCCGCCGCCTCAATTGCAATATCGCTGCCGCCGCCCACGGCGCAGCCTATATCCGCCTCGGTCAAAGCGGGCGCGTCGTTTATACCGTCGCCCACCATCATAACAACGCCGTATTTTTGCTTTATTTCGGAAATTATTTTTGCTTTTTCCTCGGGCAATACCTCCGAGTATACCTCGTCCGCACTTACCGCCGCGCCTATATACTCGGCGCAAGCTTTATTATCGCCCGATAAAATAACGGTTTTAATGCCTAACTTTTTAAGGCGGGCAAAAGCGTCTTTTGAGGTTTCTCTCACTTGGTCGGCAATAGCTATAAGTCCTATACACTCGCCGTTTACGGCGGCGTAAATAAGTGATTTACCCTCACCCGCAAGCTTTTCGCCCGTTTCGCGGTATTTTGATATATCCGCGCCGTCCTCTGCAAGCAGTGCTGTGTTGCCGAGCAGAATATTTTCGCCGTTTATAACGCACCTAAGCCCTTTACCCGAAATATATTCGCTCTTTTCCGCTCTGCCTGCTACGGTAATGCCGCTTTCTGCGGCGTAGGTAACCACCGCCTGCGCCAGTGGGTGGGCAGAGTCAGCCTCGGCTGCGGCAGCCATTTTTAAAAGCCGCGCTTTATCATCGGCGTAAATATCGGTCACTGCTGCCTTACCCACGGTCACAGTGCCTGTTTTATCAAAAACCGCCGCCTTTACGGTGTGGGTTATTTCGAGAATTTCGCCGTTGCGAATTAAAATTCCGTTCTCTGCGCCAAGCCCCGTGCCTACCATTACCGCCGTAGGCGTTGCAAGCCCCAAAGCGCAGGGGCAGGCGATAACGAGCACGCTTGTGAATACCCTGAGCGCAAAGGAAATATCCTTACCCGCAATCAGCCACGCCGCTGCGGCAATAACCGCAATAGTGATTACCACCGGCACAAACACGCCGGCAGCCCTGTCCGCCGTTTTGGATATGGGGGCTTTTTTATTCTGCGCGTCCTCAACAAATTTTATTATTTTTGCAAGGGCGGTATCCTTGCCGATTTTCGTAACCGTAGCGTATATTACGCCGCTTATATTTATGCTGCCGCCCGTAACAAGGCTGCCCTCTGTTTTTTCAATAGGCAGGCTTTCGCCTGTCAGCATTGATTCATCCGCGCTGCTTTCGCCCTTTATTATTTTGCCGTCAAGCGGTATGCTCTCGCCCGGCTTTACAATTACCGTTTCGCCCACAGCTACCTCTTTTGTGGGCACTGTGATTTCCTTGCCGTCGCGCAGTACCCGCGCGGTATCGGGCGATAGGCGCATAAGCTTTTCCACCGCCGAGGCAGTCATGCGCTTGCTGTGCTCCTCAAGCTGCTTGCCGAGCGCCACAAGGGTTATTACTACCGCTACCGATTCATAATAGAGGTTATGCACCGCGTGCATATTGTAGGGTATCATATAGGTCATAACCACGCTGTAAATAAACGAAGCGCCCGCGCCTACGGCTACAAGCGAATCCATATTCGGGTTGCCGCGCAAAAGCAGGGGAATACCGTGGGTGAAAAAGCGCCTGCCTATAAACATTACGGGTATGCAAAGCAGCAACTGGGTAAGCGCAAAGCCGTAGGGGTCGCCCGAAATATTCATAAACGGGGGAACGGGCAGCTTGTCCGTCAGCATTTGCCCCATTGAAATGTAGAGCAGCAGTGCCGATAACACCGCCGAGACTACAGTGCCGCCGAAACCGCCTTTTTTCTTTTCGGCGGTTTTCGGTTTTTCCGCTTCTTCGGGGGTATCGGGGCGTATTCCGAATCCCGCTTTTTCAACCACGCGGGTGAAATCCGCCTGACCTGTCTTTTGCTCATCATAGCTTACGGTCATTTTGCCCGTTATAAGGTTAACGTCACAGCTTTCAACGCCCTCTAACCGCGATACTACGCGCTGCACCGACGAAGAGCACGCCGCGCAAGACATTCCGCTTATTATGTATTCTTCCTGTTTCATAGGCTATCTTCCTTTCCGTTTGCTATTATATACCCCCATGGGGTATTTGTCAAGAGCAAATTTTATAGCCTTTATTATTGCCGTTTCGCGGAAATATATTTATGTTTCAGCTTTTTGCGCCATATATGTGCAAAAACACACCCGAGCGTTAGTTTGTGCGGTGGCTCGGGTGTGTTTTGTCTTTTATTAAGTTTTTTCGGTAAGCACTATATTATTTATCCAACTGCCGCTTTTCAGCATAATGAAGCCTATAATGCATTTGAGAATTTCCGCGCCCTGGCATATGGCGTAAAGCGGGATGATGGGTATATTCGTAAATCGGCTGAGCGTGAAAGCAACAGGCACGCTTACTACCCATACAAAGCAGCTGTCAAACAGCAGTGTGGAAAACGTTTTTCCGCCTGAGCGCAGGGTGAAATAGGAAGCGTTGGAATAGGCGTTAAACGGCATAATAACCGCGTTAATGCAAATAAGAGCGGTTGCAAGCGAGCGCACGGAATTATCGGTTTTGTAAATAAGCGGGAACACACCCGATACCGCCGCCATGGCGATACCGAACGCGGCGCAGGAGGTAACGGAAAACGCAATCAGCTTGCGGTCGCAATCGCGCACCTCTTCAGCCGATTTACCTGCGCCGAGCATTTGCCCTATAATAATGCCCGTGGCGCTGCCGAGCGAAATAAAGCATACCGAGAAAAGATTCCATAGGGTAGAGGCTATGTTATTTGCCGCAACAACGGTAAGACCGCGTGTTGAGTAGCACTGGTTAAGCACGGCTACGCTTGCCGACCAAAGCGCCTCGTTGAATAACAGCGGCATACCCTTAACGGCGATTTTTTTAAGCAGCGGCAGGGCAATGCGTACAGAGCGATATGCCCCGCGAATATACGGGTAACGCCTGCCGTGGCTGTGCAGCCAAACGGCATTTACCGCAAGCTCGGCATAGCGCGAAAGCACGGTTGCAATAGCCGCGCCCTTTACGCCGAGCACCGGCATACCTAATTTACCGAAGATAAGAACGTAATTCAAGGACATATTGACCGCCACCGCAACAAGCCCCGCAACCATAGGCACAACTGTCTGACCCGTTTCGCGCATTGAAGAGGCGTATGCATTATTAAAGGTGAAGGGCACAAGCCCTATAAGCATAACGGCTAAATATTCAAGCCCGTAGCCCAGCGCCGCGGCGCGCTCATCGGGGGTTGCCTCACCGCGAAGATAAAGCCCTATAAGGCTTTCGCCTTTTATAATTAACAGCGAGACCCCAATAGCGGCGATAACGGCGCATATAAGTATTTTAAAGCGGAAGGTCTGGCGTATGCCCTCATTATCCTTTTGCCCGTAAAACTGGGCGGTGAAAATTCCCGCTCCCGCAACCGCGCCGAAAACGCAAAGATTATACACAAACAGCAACTGATTCACAACCGAAACGCCTGTCATTTGCAGTGTTCCGACCCGCCCTACCATAATGTTATCAAGCAGGCTGACGAAATTAGTCACGGCGTTTTGAATCATCATCGGCAGAGCAACGGTAAGAGCCATTCGGTAAAACTCTTTATTACCGATATATTTTTTAAGCACTTTTAAATCTCCGTTTCTTTATTATCCTGTATTTTTTGTTTGAAAACTGGCAATCCCGTTAAGGGACTGCCAGTTTATTGAATTTTTATTTATCAAGGGGTTTCATAGTCGGGATTCGGACAGAAACCCGGAATTATCGGGAATTATCAAGCATTTACGGGCATTTCACAATAATAAAACCACACAAATAAAGCCATATCGAGAATTATCAAGAATTCCGGCGTGCGTATATTGGTGTAAGGTGTAAGCTTGATATACCTAATTGCCCAACAAAGAAGCACATCTCTCATTCAAACATAGCTGCATTATACACCAAAACTCTAAGAAAATCAAGTGATATCATTATTGAGTTTTGTCCTTGCAGTATGTGTTACAATAAATGTATTTCAAAGCGCTCACATACAATAATATACCCATTTCCTTATTTCAGCTTTTCCAGGACTTCCGCAATATCCGCATCAATACAAATTGATTGCCGATCAATCTCCTGCGGGCAAAATGCCTGACCTTTGTTTATGCAGGCGTAGACGGCATTTGAGTTTTTCGCAGTCATCTGCCAAAACGGATATTTTATTATTACAGGTGTATTGAAGCCGACTCCGAGTTCCAAAAACAGAATTTTCAGACCGCTTCTTGTGCAAAGAAAATTCTCATACCGCTCCGCTGCTTTATGCCAGCCCTCGTCCTCGACGAATTTATTATCGGAGCGCAGATTTACGGTTAGCGGCGCTCCGCAGTGCGGGCAAACAGGCAAAAGCTCGGTCGGTATTTTCATATCTTTTTGCCGTTTTACCATTTCACGGACAGCCACTTCGTTATCAACAGTTTCAATACAGCAAGGCGTACTGCACTGAAACAAACCGTAGTCGCCCTGTGTGTAAAACAGGCGATTTTTATCAAAGCCGGCACGCTGAAATTGGTGGTCGACATTGGTGGTCAGCACAAAATAATCCTTGCCCTCTATAAGAGAAAGCAGATTTTTATACACCTCTCCGACGGGGCAATCATAACGGTTTATTAAGATGTGCCGCGACCACCAAGACCAGTACTCTTCGCCGCTATCATACGGATAAAAGCCGCCGGAATACATATCATGAATGCCGTATTTTTCTTCAAAATCGGAAAAGTATTTGTGAAAGCGCTCGCCGCCGTAATCGAAGCCTGCCGCAGCAGAAAGTCCTGCGCCTGCGCCGATAACAACGGCGTCGGCAGAATCAAGAGCGTTTTTAAGCCGCTTTACATTATCCGAGAAGCTCTCGGTAGATTTTATAGTCTGTATCCTTGAAAACATTAAATATCACCTTGATTTCGCTTTGTGTCTCCGCTTTGTATTTTTTCACGCTATCTATTGCAATTTCCGCCGCCCTGTCATTCGGGAAATGGAATTCTCCGGTAGAAATACAGCAAAAAGCAATGCTTTTCAAACCGTTCTCGTCGGCAACTTTTAGGCAGGAGCAATAGCAGCTACGCAATAATTCGCAGTCCTTATCCGTCAGTCTGCCGTACACGATAGGACCTACCGTGTGAATGACAAACCTGCACGGCAGATTATGCGCCGGCGTGATTTTCGCCTGTCCCGTTTGCTCTTCATGCCCTTGTTTTTTCATCAGCTCTGCACAGGCAAGGCGGAGCTGTACGCCCGCGAAGGTGTGAATGGCATTGTCGATACACCCGTGGTTCGGGCAGAAGCAGCCGAGCATTTGATTGTTCGCGGCGTTGACGATGGCATCGCATTTCAGCGTAGTTATATCGCCCTGCCATAAGTAGATATCGGGTTGAATGGGAGTAAAAGCGGATATATCGGTAACGCCTTTCAGCCGTGTTTCCTCCCTTAAATATTCGTCCTGTATTTTTAAGAATTCATCGCTTGCCGCTTTCGGCATCCGCACATTGAAAAGCGCACGGAGCAGCAGCTTTTGCTGTGCCGTATCTGACGGAACAGGCAGCTTTGCATACTGCCGATTTTCTTTTTTCAGTTCCGTTATCAGGTATAATCTTCTTTCACTCTGCGTCATACTACCCCTCTTTTATAATTGCGTTTTGCGGACAAGCGGAAAGGCAGTTTCCGCAATGCAGACAATGCTCCTTAATAATTACAGCAGGCGTTTTTTCAAAATCAATACAGTTTTGCGGACAGACAGTGCTACATTTTTTGCAGCCGTTGCAGCGCTCTGTAATAACATAGCCGGCTGGTGGGACTTCTTTATTCCCAATCGAAAAAGAAAAGCGCTCGATCGGCTTTTTGGAAAGGTCAAACCATTCGCCCTCGCCCTCGTAAAGACGGAAAACCGTCAGCGCCTCACGGGACTGCTCGGGCGGATAGATTTCAAGCATATACGGATTCTTATTAAGCAGTCGGTCGAGCCGTTCGTTTCCGATCTCCTCAACCTTGCCTCTGACGGATACGGCAACGCAGGACATGGTATCGCTGCCTTTTATTCCGGTCAGCGCAGCATAGCCTTGCTTTACAAGCCGATGATAAAAGCCTTTTCCCTTGGCAGTGAGAAAATACAATCCGTTATTGTCACTGTCCATAATATCCACGGCACAGGTAACGGGAAGTCCCCGGTCATCTACCGTTGCCATAATAACGGAATGAATCTCTTTTTCTAAAAAAGCCAAATAGTTCATGGTTTCCTCCGAAAAGCGGCTAATGCCTCGCAGGAGAAATCCCTGCGAGGCGAAACCGCAAGTTTAGAATTTGCCGTTTTGATTCTGCCAAGCGGATTTGTCGGCGATGGTTTCCATCACATCCCAGTGCTCGGCAATTTTGCCGTTTTCCACTCTCCAAAGATCATAGTAGGAGGTCGGCGCGCCGCCGAAGGTTCCTTCGCTGACGGCAAGAACAAAGTTACCCTGCGCCAGCACCTGATGCGTGGTAGTGTAGATCATCTGAATATTCTGTTCGGCAAGAGCCGCAAGTGCGGCACCGAGCCCGGAAAGGCCGTCGGCAATGCCGGTATTGTGCTGAAGGTAGGTGTCGCCGTCAAAATAATCCGGCGTCTTTTCGGGACGCTTACCCTGCATAACATCGTAGAGGAAGTTCTTGACAAGCTCACGGTTAGCCTCTGTTTTGTCCGTGTCCTTTATTTCCTTAGTGCCGTCGATCTGCGTTCTTCCCGAAGGATTGGGTTCTGCTTTTGCCGCAAGGTTATCCCAGTGCTCTGCAATCTTTCCGTTTTCGTCAAAGCGGAAGATGTCAAAGGCAACCTGCTCTCCAGCGCCTGCAAAGTTGTAAACCGTCTGAAGGAAAACCTTGTCGCCGTCTTCAAAAGCGCGGATATTGTTTACCGTGGTTTTTACCGGAGCAGACGCAAGGTAAGCCACCGAGCCGACAAATGCGTCTCTTCCTGTGCCGTAAGCAAGGTTGTGCTG
>CAKSQS010000033.1 GCA_934486705.1 uncultured Eubacteriales bacterium | reverse complement strand
GCGGTATCGGTATATTCAAGCGGCACATTTACGGTTATTTCAGTCCAGTTCATATTCTCACTCCGAAACAGTATTCATATTATTATACCATATATTCCCGTCGAATAAAAGCATTATTTTATATAGCGGTCGGATTTTTAAAATTTTTTTAAAAAAATAAAAAAATGCTTGACAAACCAAAATTATTTGTTATAATAAAAACAGTAATCATTACTATTTTAGGTGATACGATGAAAAACTTTTCACGACAGCGCGAGGAAATAATCAAGGTTCTCCGCTCGACCGACACACATCCCACCGCCGCCTGGGTATATTCGCGGGTAAAAGAGGTTATACCTAATATAAGTCTCGGCACGGTTTACCGCAATCTTGCGGCGCTCAGCGAATCGGGCGAAATACTTTCGCTTTCGGTGGGGGACGGATTCGAGCATTTCGACGGTAATCCCGCGCCGCATGCGCACCTGCACTGCCGCCGCTGCGGTAAAATTGCCGACGCTCCCATGCGCGGCGACCCGCTGGCGGATGTTGCAAGGGAACACGGGTTTGAGCCGGAAACCTCGGTTTATATCGAATACGGTGTTTGTGAAGAGTGCAAAAAAGAAAAATAATTTATTTGGAGGAATAAAAAATGAAAAAGTTTGTATGTCTTGTTTGCGGTTATGTTTATGAGGGCGAGTCCGCTCCCGAGGAGTGCCCCATCTGCCATGCTCCCGCATCGAAATTTGCAGAGCAGGCGGCGGAGAAGACCTGGGCGGCAGAGCACGTTGTAGGCATAGCCAAGGGCGCAGATCAGAGAATAATAGACGGTCTGCGCGAAAACTTCAACGGCGAATGCACGGAAGTGGGAATGTACCTTGCAATGGCGCGCGTAGCCCACAGAGAGGGCTACCCCGAAATAGGGCTTTACTGGGAAAAGGCGGCTTTTGAAGAGGCAGAGCATGCGGCTAAGTTTGCCGAGCTTTTGGGGGAGGTTGTAACCGACAGCACCAAGAAAAACCTTGAAATGCGTGCAGACGCCGAAAACGGCGCTACAATGGGCAAATTTGAGCTTGCCAAGCTTGCAAAGGAGCTTAACCTCGACGCTATTCACGACACTGTTCATGAAATGGCAAAGGACGAAGCCCGCCACGGCAGAGCATTTGAGGGTCTTCTCAAGCGTTACTTCAACAAATAATAGGTAAAGGCTTTACCGATAACCGAAAACAGGCACGGAGCAAAATCCGTGCCTGTTTTAGATATTAGATTTTAGACATTAGACATTAGAATAAATCCCTCTGTTTTGACTTGCGTTAAAAAAGGAAACCTTTGGGTTGTATATAAATAGGCTCCCTTGTGTAAAGGGAGCTGGCAAAACCGTAGGTTTTGACTGAGGGATTGTTAAAAATCTTAGTTATTTGAGACCAACATCAATTTTTAAAAGAATTATTTGCTATGATATTTTCTTTGGATATGGTTTCGGGATATCGGTTCTTCCAAATATATAATCGGTTGATGTTTTATAAAAATCTGCAAGTGCAATAATATGGTGGGTCGGCATTTCACGTTTTCCCGTTTCATAAGTGCTGTAAACTCTTTGGTCAATTCCCAAATATGCTGCAATTTCTTTTTGGACATAATCATTATCTTCTCTTAAATCTTTAAGTCTTGGATAGTACATATAAAGTCACCTCAAACTCAAGTATATGTACTATCAAAAAGCAGTATTGATTTTACTATAATTCTATAGTAAAATAGTTACGGGTGAAGAAATAATGAAAGATGAAAAATATGTATTGATTGCAGGCTGTAGAGATTTTAATGATTATAGAAGGGCAAAACAGTATATAGATTTTTGCATATCAAATATACGAAGTAAATATGAAATTACAATAATTTCAGGAGGTGCACGCGGGGCGGATGCATTGGGGGAACAGTATGCTGATGAAAATGAGTTTAAGGTTAAAAGATATTTGCCGGACTGGGAAAAATATGGTAGGGCAGCAGGACAACGCCGCAATAAAATAATGGTTGACGCAACTGACTACATAATATGCTTTTGGGATGGTGAAAGCCGTGGCACAGGTTCAACCGTTAAATATGCGGAAAAGTCAGGTAAACCTTTAAGAATTAAATACATTTAAAAACTGCGCTTAATAGCAAACTCCCGCGGATTTGAATATACTGTCCTGACGGGAGCGATCAAAATGAAAAAAATCAAAAAATTTACGGCGGCTCTGCTTTTTGCCGTTACGGTATTATCGGGCGCAGCGTTTGCACTGCCGCCTGCCGATAAAAACACGGTTCGGGGGATAGACGTAAGCGTTTATCAGGGGGATATAGATTTTTCCGCGGTTAAAAGGAGCGGTATAGGCGCGGTATATATCCGCGCGGGCGCGGGAAACAGCTACACGGACGGAAGTTTTGAGCAAAACTACCGAAACGCGGGCGCGGCAGGGCTTAAAATCGGGTTTTACTATTACGTCACGGCGATGAATGAGGAAGAGGCGGCTGCGCAGGCGGAGAAATTCGCCGCGCTGATAAAGGGCAAAAATTACGAAATGCGCCCCGCTATGGATTACGAGAGCTTTTCGGGGCTCGGCAGAGAGGCGGTAAATAATATAGGCATAGCCTTTTTAAAGGAGACCGAACGGCTGACGGGCGTTCGCCCTACGGTTTACTCCGATTCCTACCGTACGCGTAATTTATGGGACGCGCGTTTCGGAAAATATCCGCTTTGGGTTGCGGACTACGACGGCGGCGAAAATCCGCCCGATTCGCCCATATGGCGCGCGTGGGCGGGCTTTCAGTACAGCGACCGCGGGCGGATAGAGGGAATACCCGATTATGTGGATTTGGATTATTTTACCGCGGAAATAATGCTTTCGGGCAAAACGCCCGAAAGACCCGAGAGCGGCGTATATTATACCGTAAAGCGCGGCGATACGCTGTGGGGCATAGCCCGCAGAACGGGCAGCACGGTGGAAAAAATAGTTGTCGCCAATAATATAAAAAACCCCGACCTGATTTACGCGGGCGAGGTGTTTCTGATCCCCGAAAAAACGGTCGCGGGGGTGTATTATACTGTAAGAGCAGGGGATACGTTGTGGGGAATAGCGCAGCGCTTCGGCAGCAGTGTAAGTGCCGTTGCCGCGGCTAACGGCATTAAAAATCCCGATCTTATATATGCGGGAGAGGTATTTTTAATTCCCTGACTTTTTATCCTTGAATATCCAAAGCTTGCTGAATATATAGTTAAGCACTATAACCGCTATTTGCGCCGCAAGCTTTACTGCAAGGCTGTTGAATTTCAAGAGAGTGACAAACACTAAAATTATAAGCTCTTCGATTACAAGCGTTGCGACTCTCCCACCGAAAAAGCTGAGTATTTCCGCTGCAACTGCGCCTTTCGTGCTTGCCGTGCTGCGGAAGACCCACGTTCTGTTGGTGGAATATGCCACAAGCACCGAAATCACCCACGAAATTACGTTCGCTACAAGCTCGTTTATTTTAAAGACGGCGTAAAAAAGCTGAAATGTGCCTATGCTGACAACCGTTACCACTCCGCCGAAAAAAAGGTAGAGCAGTATTTCCTTGTGCTTTTTATAAAAGGGCTCAAAAATTCTGAGCAGCGGCAGGCGCATAATCTTATCAAAAATATCCACGCGGTTTTCGGTCATTTTATCAATTCCTTATTGTAAAAAAATCCGGCGCTTTCCGGAAAAGACGGAGAGCGCCGGAGCAGAGATTTTTTATTATCAGATCTCAGCGAAATACTTAATGGTACGAACCATCTGGCTGGTGTAGCTGTTCTCGTTATCATACCAGGAAACAACCTGTACTTGATAGGTGTCGTCGTCAATCTTGGTAACCATGGTCTGAGTAGCGTCGAACAAAGAACCGTAGGTAATGCCGATAATATCAGAAGATACGAGCGGCTCCTCGGTGTAGCCGAAGGAAGCGCTTGAAGCAGCCTTCATAGCGGCGTTGATGCCCTCAACCGTTACGTCCTTGCCCTTAACAACGGCAACAAGGATGGTGGTAGAGCCGGTCGGAACCGGAACACGCTGAGCAGAACCGATAAGCTTACCGTTAAGCTCGGGAATTACAAGACCGATAGCCTTAGCAGCGCCTGTTGAGTTAGGAACGATGTTAACGGCAGCGGCACGTGCGCGGCGAAGGTCGCCCTTTCTGTGCGGACCGTCAAGAACCATCTGGTCGCCGGTGAAAGCGTGAACGGTGGTCATAATACCGCTCTGAATGGGAGCATACTTGTTAAGAGTATCAGCCATGGGAGCTAAGCAGTTTGTGGTGCAGGAAGCGGCGGAGATGATCTTATCGCTTGCATCAAGAGTCTTCTCGTTAACGCTGTAAACGATAGTCTTAAGGTCCTTACCTGCCGGAGCGGAAATAACAACCTTTTTAGCGCCTGCGTCGATGTGAGCCTGAGCCTTATCCTTAGAGGTGTAGAAACCGGTACATTCGAGAACTACGTCAACGCCGATTTCACCCCACGGAAGGTCAGCCGCATTCTTTTCGGCATAAATTTTGATGGTCTTACCGTCAACTGTAATGCTGTCTTCCCCTGCGGAAACCTTGTCAGCTAAAGCATAGCGACCCTGAGCGGAATCGTACTTGAGAAGGTGAGCGAGCATAGCCGGGCTTGTAAGATCGTTTATAGCAACAACCTCATAGCCTTCGGCGCCGAACATCTGACGGAATGCGAGACGGCCGATACGGCCGAAACCATTGATAGCAACTTTTACCATTGGAAAAACCTCCTTAATAATTTACATTTCTTATTTTAACCCATTTGACAAGCTTTTTCAAGCTATTTGTTTAATATTTAACAATTTTTTTATTTTTTATATAATTTGGCATAATAACCTCGTGTGCGGAGGTTGCATTATGATATATTTGCCAAGGCCGCGCGAGCGGTATTTAGCCGCGCTGCGGCTGCATATTCAAAAAAGCGTTCTGCGGGGGGAGAAAAATCTCGCGCAGCTTAAAAAAATTATGCTTTGCGAGGCGCTTTTATCAAAAAACGATAGGTCGCTTCTTGATATATCGAAATATTCCGATTCACTGTTAGGCGCTGCGGTAATAATTCTGCTGCAAAGAGGCAGGCGGCTTTCGGTGCGTTTATCGGGGAGCGGGGTTTTTCTTATAAACCGCAGGCTTTTCACCGCGCTTTTGCTTACGGCGGCGGATAATTGCGGGAAAAGCGGGGATATTTTTATATCCGCAGAGGAGAACGGAATTATTATAAGGCTTAAGGGAATAAACCAAAGCGGGATATACAAAACGCTTGTGAGCGCGCTCGGCGGAGTGCTTTTAAAAACGGTTGGGGGCGAAAGCGCCCTTATAGCTCTGCCTGCGGAAAGGACGGGGCGGAAATCGGAAAGCTTTCAAAACGAGTGGGGTCTGCTTTTGGACGGATTTTCGCCCGTTAATGTGTTTTTGGAGAGGGAAGAGCCGACTCGCGCATAATAAGGTTTGCAGAGAAAATATATTCGTTTTTCGGCGCTTTTCCGTCTAAAATTTCAAAAATGCTTTTCACTGCGGTTTCGGCAACGGCGTCGTTCATAAAATCTATGGTTGAAAGGCTCGGCACGGAGTATTCGGAGTAGGGTGTATTATCCATTCCGATTATTTTTATTTGTTCGGGTACGGAAATTCCCTTATCGTTTAAAAACCGCATTGCACCGAGCGCCATATCATCATATGCGCAAATAAGCGCCTCGGGCAGCGTGCCCGAAGAAAAGAGCGTTTCGGCGGCTTTATACCCGCCCTTTTCAAAGCGTTCTTCGCCTACATAAATATATTTTTCTTCCGCACCGCCGAATATTTCGGCAGCTGCATTTTTAAAGGCGCAAAGCTTTGCGGCGGTATGCGTTTCGCCTATAAAGCCTATGCGGGCAATGCCTGCGTTTTTAAGGCTCAGCAAGGCGTTTTTCAGCGCTGCTTTGTAATCTACGCGTATTGTAACATCGGCGCCGCAGGTATTGCCGCCTATGGATATTACGGGCGTTTCGTGGGGCGGCAGGTCTGTTTTAATATCAATAAGCACCATTGCGTCAACCGAGGAATATTTTTCGTAGTAATCAATTCTGTCGGCGGCGGTCTGTGCGGAAAACTCCGAGGAGGATATGCATATTTCGCAGCCGCGTGTTTGAAGGCGCTGCTGCAAATATCTGCAAAGCTCGGAGTAATGGCGGCTGTCAACCTCGGGGCAGATAAGCGCCACAACAAATTTTGGGTATTTTGCGTTGAAAAACTTTTTAAAGCAGCCGTTTTCCCTTGCAACCCTGAAAATTTCTTCACGGGTTTGCTCGTTTATATCGTCGCTCATAGAGAAAGCCTTTGAGGCGGTCGAAACCGCCACATTCGCAAGCCGTGCTAACTTTGAAAGGGTCATTTTACACCACTCCGAAAACCGAAAATTTTTCGGTGCGCAATTTATTGAAACTTAATACGCGCCATGATATTATAATATCAAATTTTTTGGGGGACTGTCAATATGATTTATGCTTATCTTTTTTTAATTCTTATAGCCCGCGTGGTTCAGGCGGTATTCAGCAAACGTTCAAGCAACGAGGTGGATAATATTGCCCTTACGGTAAAATACACGGCTTATAAATGCGCGGTGTCGGCGGGTCTTGGGCTTATTCTTCTGCTTACCGATATTTCAAACATCAGGTTTGATTTGCCTACTGTTTCAATAGCGCTTTTATCGGGAGTATCGCTCTTTTTCAGCACGTTTTTCAGCATATACGGAATGAAAAGCGGCACGGTGAGCTTAGTTTCCATGTTCGGCACGGCGGGGCTGTTAGTTCCTATAATCGCGGGGGTCTTTTTGTTCAATCAGCCTATAAGCCTTATGCAGGGCGTGGGCACGGCGGTATTTTTTGTTTCCGCCTGGCTGCTTATTAAAAATTCAAAAAATACATATAACGGATTCAGCTTTAAAACCTTTCTCTTGCTTTTGGGCTCAATGCTTGCAAACGGGACAACAATGCTGGCGCAGCAAATGTATACCCATTACGTGCCCGATGGCAGCATATCTCTTTTTTCGTTTTTATCCTTCGGTACGGTTGCCGCTGCGGGGCTGCCCGCGGCGCTGGTTATGGGTAAAACTGAAAAATATAAGGGTGAAAATTTAAAGCTCGGAAAAACGCTTTATATTTGCGGTATAGCTTTGGCGGCGGCGGTTTTTGTTATAAACCAGTTTGCAACAACGCTTACGGCGCTTTTGCCGCCTGTATTTCTGTTTACCTTTATAAATGGCGGCGGCACTATTATATCCACCCTTGTTGCGGCTGTAATATATAAGGAAAAGCTTTCGGTTTACAGCATTTTGGGCGTGATAATAGGCATAGGGTCAATGGTATTGATAAAGCTGTTTTAAAATTTATAAATCGGAGCTTGCGGGGTGTAAAATAACACTCTCCCCACAAGCTCCGATTTGTATTGTCTGTTAAATCAATAAAAATAATAATTCAAAAAGCAGGGCGGCAGTGGCAATAAATACCTTTTCAAGCTGTTTTATACCGCTTGGCAGACCGCTTATTATTTTATCTATAGCGCTGCCCTTTTCTGCGGGTATGGAATTTATAATGCTACTGTCGGTATTTCCGTTTGTACCGCCGTTACCGTCGGGCTCTGTGCTGCCGGTTTCTTCGGGCTTTTGTTCTTCCTTAAGCCTGTCGGTAAAATCGGATGGCTTAACCTCTTTAAGCGGCTCGTTTTCGAGCTTATTGTCTTCTGCGTTCTTCAGAGTGAAGGTGAGCAGATCGGTGGTTGCGTCGCACCTTATGCAGTGGCGCGACATTGTTCCCGAGCTGTCCTTTGTTGCCGCCTTGTCAATTGTCCATTCCTTGGCAAACTCATGTCCCACAGGGTCGGTTTTTCTTATTTCGATATGTCCGCACTTAAGGCAGGCGCGCTGCTCGGCACCCTGCTCTGTGCAGCCTGCGGGCGCGGCGGTCTCCCATTCACCGTATTTTTTGTGGGGGCAGTTTTTTCCGTTAAATTCAATATTAACGCCGCCCGCAGTGATTTTCGGCATAAGCTTTTTAAGCTTCCAGTTGCAGAAATCTCCCTCTTTGTAATCTATGCTTACGGGGTAAAAGCCGAAGCTTGCCGTGTCCTTAACCTTAAACTGCAGGCTTAAAAACGTACCGTTGCGGAAAGAGTTTCCTGCCTCGCAATCAACAAAGCGGATAAGGTTTTGCTCGGGGTGGTCGGCTACCTGATATGTGCGGTCTCTCAAATACCCTATGTATTCCTTTTCAAAGGTCAAAGCGCTGCTGTCATAGGTTATGGAAATAGTCATAGCCATTGTGCCGGGGTTTTCCGACATATCAAACTTTATTATTACCGAATCTCCGTTAACGGCGGTAACGGTGCTTACCGTTATATGTCCGTCGCTTTCCTCGGCTGACGCTGTAAAGCAAACGCCGAGCAAAAGTGAAATTACGGTAAAAACGCAAATAAGGGGTTTAAATATCTTTGCGGTCATATCGGTGCTCCTTATAGAATTTGTGCTATAACTATAATATCACTTGCGCTCGGCTTTGTCAATCATGCAGCTATTTAATTTTAAGCTCTGCTATCTTTTGGAAATTTTGCATATCAATTACCGCTATTTCCTTATCGCTCACGGCGTAAAAGAGCTTGCCTATATACAGCCCGCGGCATGTGCCCCAGGTGCTGCCGTCCCCGCCCAGCGGGATTTCCGCTTTAAGCGCAAAGCCGGTGCTTTCAAGCGAGTATATAAGGTATTTCGTGCCCTTTTCATCATTATAGGGGAATGCGATAAGGTTTTTTTCTGCGTCCGCTAAGGTCGCCTTGTGGTTTGAAAGCGCCTCGGAGTATGTGTTGCCTACCGCCGTTTTAAAGCTTTCGGTAACGTTTGCGGGGTTTGAAATATCAAAAAGGGATAATTTCATTCCGTTTACTCTGCCCGTAGTTTCATCGGCACTTCTGCCCATGCCTAACAGCTTGCCCTCACCATAGGGAAAAAGGTAATCGGAAAAGCCCGGTATTTTAAGGCTGCCTATTATTTTGGGAGAAGTCGGGTTGCTTACATCCACGCTGAAAAGCGGGTCAACCCGGCGGAAGGTAACAAAGTAAGCCGTATTACCCATAAACCGCACCGAGTACACTCTTTCGTTTTTTGCTATATTCTCTATTTTTCCGGTTTCCTTTAAATTGCCGTCCAGTATAACAAGCGAGTTTTGGGTGCCGCCGTTGGCAAATTCCTCTGTCAGCACAAAGCGGAAATGCCCCTTATATTCGTCTATTGAAAACTGATTTAAAAGGTAGCCCTTTATTTCGCCCGTCGCTTTAAGCTCAACCTTGCCGTCGCTTATTTCAAACCGCGCTATCTGGGTCTTTTCGTCGTAATAGGTCGAGGTCGCAATTATATTATCGGTCGATACATAAATGCGGCTTAAACCCCCGAAAACGGTTTTTGCCGATATATTCGCGCCGTCCTTTATATCGTAGCCGCATACCACGGTATAGCTTGATTCCATACATTTATCATACATATAAATGCAGTCCGCCGCTATTTTTTCGGTTTTTTCGCCGCAGCCGACATAAGGCACATAGGTTGAAATATCGTCCCTTTTAATATTTTCGGTATTAACGCCGTAGCTTGATACTATATAAAGCTTTCCGTTTATAAGCCGCGAATCGGAATAGCTGCCGCTTTGCTTACATTCGTTTACCTTTTTGGGATTTTTAGGGTCTGTAACATCATAAATTACCGCCGCCGTTTTATCGGTATTCGGCGTGTGGCCCAAAAGCACCAGGCGGTTATCGCTTAAAAACATTTCGATTGAGTTGAAATTTTCAAGCTTAATATCATTTAACTGCTTTGGACTGCCGCCGTTCGAATCGATTATTTTCACATAGGTGTAAAAGGTGTAATCGCTTGAAAGAATGTAAATATATTTCCCGTCGGTCTTTACAATGTCCGCCTCGTCTACGCCTTCTACCTGTGTTGTGGTTTTGCTGTAATCGGTTTTGGCGGTCTCGGACGTGCCGTCTGTTGCGGCGGATGTGTTGCTGTCTTCTATAATATATTCTGCTTTTTCGTTACGGCTGCTGCCCTTTGCCATACCGTTTTTTAAGCCGTAAAGAATATTGGTTTTAAGCTTCAGGCTGTTTATTTTGTTGAAAACCTCGTTGTAGTTTTCCGCGCTTTTTAAATTTACGGCTGCTTTTTTATCCCTGTGTATTTTTATCATACAGCCCGCGCCGATTGCCAGCGCCACGCAAAGCAATGCTACGGTAATGTTCTTTATTGCCGAATTTTTAATGTTGCTCATAAATCATACCCCTTTCTTTTTCTGTTCAATTTTCCAAAGCTCGTCTATGCCCTTTAAGCTGACGGGAAATAAATAAACCGAGGTGTTTTTATATTTTTTAAATTTATAATATGTTGCGTTTTCATAAATATATTCTTCCGGATCTACAAAACAATTCCATTTTACCACCGTATAAAGCGCCGCCTTATATTGCACCGTGCCGCCGTCGTTATAGGTAAATTTCACGGGAATAAGAAATAAAATCAGTATAAGCGCAGCCGTAATTACCGCCGCTTTGCGCAATTTCCGCTCCGGCATATCAATTACTTCCCACCGAGTGACTTACGCTGTAGCTTGCGGAATTACCCGAGCCTCCGCCGCTTGCGGGCTCTGAATAACTACACTGCTGCTTTACGGTTGTTTTGCAGTCCTTTTCAAGGTAGCTTAAAAATTTCTCCGCCGCGGGCTTGCCTATATAAAACGCCTTGCCCGTATCTAAAATATTGGTGGTTAAATATCCGTCGCGGGTAACGGCGAGAGATATATTCTCATAGCCCAAAAGCTTTAAGTCTATGGCTATACCCGCCGCAGTTTCAAAATTCATAGAATCATAGTCCTTTACCGCTTTGGCTGCGGTGTCCGTGAATAAAAGCTCCCACACCTTCGCTTTATCTGCATTTGTATATTCAACATCGCAAACAGCTTTACCGTTTTTCATTTGCGTGCCGCCAAAGGAAACAAAGGTAAGGTTTTCTTTAAGACTTAAATCATTCATAAACTGACCCAGCGTTTCGGGCTTGTAGTGTGAGTTGCGGCAGACGTAGTATTTTCCGTCCGCATCGTATTTCACCGCCGCGGCGCACTCTGATGAGATACCCTTTATTTCATAAACTTCAACATTTGCGGCGTATTCGCTGTTTGTGTATCCGTCACGGCCGAGCACCGTAAGCCTTGTTATGCTGTTTCCTATTTTATCGGACGGAATCGGGCGGTTTGCCACGCTATACTCCGTGCCGTTTATTTTTACTGTGGGAAATTTTTCGGTGTTTGTCATTTCGTCCCATCTTTTAACATAGGCAATATCATTTTCCGATGATGACGCGCCGTTTTCCTTAGCGGCTTCGTTTATCTTAGTGCCGTCGGATTTATCAATTGTGCTGTAATCACCATCATAGTCTGCAACATTGCCGTCATATTCTTCATATGTTTCACTCGGGGCGGCGCTGTTTTTCATTTTGCCGCGCGGTATCATCTTCACTGCGGCAAAAGCCCCCGCAGCTGCTATTAAAAGGCACGCCGCCATAGCCGAATACCTTATAATAATGCCCTTTTTGCTTTTTATTCTGCCGTTTGCCTCGGTAATGTAGCTTTCGTCAATATCGCCTAAGGCATTTAAAATATCCCTGTTCGTCATACGTTAAAATCCTCCCTGCCGAGATACTCTCTCAGCGCGTCGCGCGTTCGCATAAGCGTTACCTTTACCTTGCTTTCGGAAAAGCCGGTTTCGGCGGCTATTTCGCTTATCGGGCGCATATACCAGTAGCGCTTTAAAAATATTGCGCGCGCAGTCTCCTTTTGCGAGGAAAGAAAACGGTTGATAACAGCCGAAAGCATACGCGCGTCAACCGCCGCCTCGGTGCTGTGAGATGAGGGCACGCAGTAATCAAGCTCGTCCAAAACGAGGGGAAGCTCGCCGCTGCCGCGCTTTTTCGCGTTGCTGCGTTCAATTCGGTTAAGAGCTATATTACGCGTGATTTTTGCAAAATAAGCCCCAAGGCTTTTCGGCTTTTCCGGCGGTATTGCCTGCCACAGCTGAAACAGCGCGTCGCTTACCGTTTCCTCTGCGTCGTTGGGGTCCCCAAGTATATTAAATGCCAGCGCGTGGCAATACCCGCCGTATTTGCTTTCCGCCTCGGTTACTGCGCTTTCATCCCGCAGGGTGAAAAGCTCGGTAATTCTGCTATCTTCCATTTTTCTTCCCCCTCATCTGTAAAGACAGGAAATTTTAACCACAGGTTACATTTTTATAATTACATTTTAAAATTGTTTTCTTAATTTTTCAAGCGCTGATTTTTCAATGCGGGAAACATAGCTCCTTGAAATATTCAGCTTTTTGGCAATTTCCCTTTGAGTCAGCTCCTCTCTTCCGCAAAGCCCGTAGCGCATTTCTATTATAAGCCGCTCCCGCTCACTCAAACAAACAGGCAGTATTACCCGCAGCTTTTCCACCTTTATTTTTGTGTCAATTTCGTCGGCAATATCGCTTTTATCGGCAATAACGTCTATAAGCGTCAGCGTGTTGCCGTCCTTGTCGGTATCAATCGGGTCGCTTATAAAAACATCCTGCGCGGTTTTTTTCTGGTTGCGGAAGAACATAAGTATTTCGTTTTCAATACAGCGCGAGGCGTATGTTGCAAGGTGTATGCCCTTATCGGCATTAAAGGTAGATACCGCCTTTATAAGCCCTATTGTGCCTATTGAAATCATATCGTCCTGGTCGGCGCCGGTGTTGTAATATTTCTTTACTATATGCGCCACTAAGCGCAAATTGTGCTCTATAAGCTCGTTGCGCGCGCCGTCGTCTCCGTTTTGGCTTTTTTCAAGCAGCTCTGCCTCGCGCTCGGCTGAGAGCGGCGGCGGGAAAGACCCCGCACCCTTAACGTGCAGCGCAAAATAATAAACGGCAGAGGCAATTTTCATTAACAAATCAAAAAACAAAACTGACACACCCTTTCATATTTAAAATATATGAAAGCAACGGCTTGGCAGTTTACATAAAAGGCGGAGACCGCGACTTTTTGCCGCAGTCTCCGCACTTTTACAGCATTGATCCTTGTGTTATGTCAATTGAGTTTAAGTTGCCGGGCCTGTAATTTCCCCACCGCTTTCAAGCGGAGCGCCGGTTGCAATATGCTTTTTAAGGCGTATTAGGTCAATAATATTTACAATGCCGTCGCCGTTGTTATCGAGCGTGTAATTCTGGTCTGCCGTAGCCGAGTTCATCAGGGCTATTCTAAGCAGCACAAGGTCCTGCGCGTCTATTTTGCCGTCGGCGTTTACATCGCCGACCTTAATTAACCCTGAAATGTACTTTTTAAGGCGTATCAGATCCAAAATGTTTATAACGCCGTCGCCGTTTATATCAAACTCGGGGTCTTTCTCTGCGTCAGCCGAATTGAGCAGAGCGGTACGCAGCAGCACCAAGTCCTGTGCGTCGGCTTTGCCGTCGCAGTTAATATCGTAAATATTTTGCTTTGCGGGTACGCGAACGGTTTTCCCGAAAATTATAATATCGCAGGCGTCGGCCTTGTAATTACCGTCAGCCTGAATATCAAAATACAAAATTCCGTTGGGGGTTACGGCATAGCACATAATATACCAATAGTTATCATAATCTCCGTTGATTTGATTGCCCGTTATTTTTAAAGCTTCGGTTTTTCCGCTTTTATATTTTACGGTCAGGCTAAGCTCTAACGTATAGCGGTTGAAATTTGTAACCGCTACATCCGTTATTTCGTCGGTCTCGTATGAAAAAATATTTTTCAGTTCGGTTTTTGCCCCTAAATAGGATACGGAAAACTCATTACCGATACCATAATAATTTTCCTGCTTGATTATAAGCGGATGCCCGTCTATGTAAATATAATCGTAGCGAGTGTTTTCATCTACATATGTGAAACGGCGGCTTGTGTTTTCGGCGGTAAGGGTTATCGTTTTGGATTGACCGTTTTTGTATTTGATAGTAATTTCCATTCCGTCGAAAATCGGTGCGAACGCACTGTTGTAAACAGTTTTTGACGGTTTTTTTGTAACGGAGATAGATTCCACGGGGGATTCAACTATAGTAACGTTATAATCTGCGCTGTGACCCATGTAATTGAATGTCACCGGAAAATCTCCGATTTCAGCCGAGTGCCATCCGTTTCCTTCTCCGTCAAAGGAAATGCTGTAAGAATATCCGTCAAGCTCGCCGTATCTCTCCCCGTTTTTAAGGGTGAATATCTTTGAAGTATTGTTTGTATAATACACCTTTACGGTAAGCCCCGTTAAATCGGTGGGGTAGAAATGATAGGAATTATCTTCGGGATAATAGTCTCCGAAAGCCTCATCGCCGTAATAATATACGCGGGACGGTGCGGAAATAACCTCAATGTGATCAACCGGGTTTGCAATAACGGTAATAGGCAGTTTGGTTTCTTTACCCATATAAGAAACGGTTACATAATTGTCGCTTCCGCGCTTCCAATGGTTGTTATATTGATCGTCGCTTACATCTATTCGGAAACCGTCAACATAATCACCGATACGGGCGGTTTTAAATGTGCCGTTTGTATAATTTATTTGTATTACCGCGTCGGATACATCAGAGCTGTAAAAATGATACCTATAGAAATACTCGGATTTTTCTGTTTCGTAGTTGTAGTAGGAGGCCATATAACCGTCGCAGTTTTCAATATACCTATGCTCACTGACGCTCGCTACCTCTAAGCCGACGACAGGGTTCTCCTTAAGCCTGAATTTCAACTGCGTCGCTGCACTTCCGCAGGATATTTTAACAATGCCGTCTTCATCGGTGGATGAAAAATCAAAGCGCACAATTTCGTCGTCAAATTCAAGATATGAGCCGTAGCATTCTTTGGTGGCAGTTCTTCCGTCCGACCAGGTCGCCTTAAGGGTCAATCCGTCATATTCGATATGGCTTGTTACAAAGCCTTTAACGTAATCCATTCGGTACGGAAGAGCCGTAATTTCAAGCTTTGTGACAGCTTTTGCTTTTTCAACGGTAATATTAAACGAGCCGGTTTTAGAGCTGTCGCTGTAGCCGGTTTCAAGAATATATGCAGTACCCGCTTTCATTTCATATTTGACCTTGAAGCTGTTTTTCCAAGACCCGTTATTATCCGAAGCCAACTCATTTAAATTTTCATCTGAAATTTTGCCGTAGGCGTAAGCGTTATTATCGGAATAAAAAGAGTAATAACCGGTTTCCTTGGGGGTAAATCTGAAATATGAACGTGCGCCGCCGTAACCGATAACGGCAGACTTGGTTTCTCCCGCGGAAATATTTTCGTAATCCTTGACTACGACCGTATACTTTGCGGTCAACCCGCTGCGGGTAGCTGCCGTAACGGTTGCCGTACCTACCGAATTTGTTTTAAAGTTGCACCCGTGGCACTTTTGCTGCTCTGCAGAATTGAACGTATAATAGCTTGTTATTGAAAGTACCGATTCATTATCGGAGGTCCATTTCAAATTACCGTAATCTGCATACCATTTATCAAATTTAATGCTTAATCCGCCCTCGGTATTTATATATGTTTCAATTACGCTTTTATCTAACAGCTCAATAGCGGTAGGTGGAGCGGCTTTCACCACAACCAGGTCATAGCTTCTGGTATTCTCTGAAATATAGGAGAAATTGGTATTTATCGTATATGTCTTTCCCTTTTCCAGCGTATATGTAAGGCAATAGGAATCGGAAGCAATGATATCATTAACGGAATTGAAGAGTCTTATAAAGGCACTCCCGCTGTTATAGGAATAGTTATAGCAGTAGAAGGTATACTTGCCCTCCTCGCTCGGCGTAAAAGCAAATGCCTTTTCTTCGTTATTTTCATTGATTTCAACCCTGCAAGGCGTATTTTCATACATTGTTTCGGGTTCTGAAACCGTTACTTCGCAGGTGGCTATCAAATCGGTTTCCGACTTGGCGGTTACGGTTGCCGTGCCTACCGCTTTATATGTTACCCTACCGCTTTGGTCAACCGCTGCGACAGTCTCGTTGCTTGAAGACCACTTTATCTTGCCGTAAGCGCTGCCCTCGGGTGTGGCGGAAACATATAAATATTCGGATGCACCGACATATCCGTTAAGACGGTTTTTTATGCTTATTCCGTTTGCGAGATCGGCTTTGGATACCGTAACATTAAACGATCCTATGTTTCTGCCGTCATTATAGCGGGCTTCAAGAATATATGTTGTGCCTGCGGTCATTTTGCAGTTGACTTTAAAATTGCTGTCCCAGTCGCTGGCTGCTAATTCGTTTAAATTTTCGTCTAAAATTTCGCCGTGGGTATAGCTGCCGGCCTCGGAAGAAAAGGAATAGTAACCGTCTTCATCCGGAATGAATCTGAAAAGTATTCTTTCATATTCCGAATCAATAACCGCTGCTTTGGTTTCTCCCAAGGATATATTTTCATAGTCCTTAACAACAACCGTATATTGCGCACTCTTTCCTCTTTCCGCGGCTGCGGTAACGGTGGTTTTTCCTATTGACTTCGGTTCAAAGCTACACCCGTAATAAAGCTGTTGACCGCTGCTGCTTGTGAAATGGTGTTTTATTGAAACTACCGAGTCATCACCGGAGGTCCACGTTACATTTCCGCAATCGGCGTACCACGGATCAAATTTAATGCTCAGCGAATTATAAGTATTCGTATTTGGATACAATTCAACCGTGCTTTTGTCCAACAGCATAACAGCGGCAGGGGATACGGCCTTTATTGCAATCAAGTCATAGCTTGCCGTACTTTCATAGGGATAACTTGTGTATATTAAGTATGTTTTTTCCTTTTGCAGGGTATATGTCAGACAAGAGGAAGCGGAGGCAATGCTGTAGTTGTTTTCGGAATTACAGAGCATTATCGATGCACCGCCGATATATGTGTCGGAATATAAATAATTGTCGCAATAGAAGGTATATCTGCCGTCCTCACTCGGCGTAAAATAGAATGCCTTTTTCTCATTTATTTCATTGATCTCAACCCTGCAGGGTGTATTCTCATACAGTGTTCCCGGTTCTGAAACCGTCACCTCACAGGTGGCTATCAAATCGGTTTTCGACTTGGCGGTTACGGTTGCCGTTCCCACCGCTTTATATGTTATCTGACCGCTTTGGTCAACCGTTGCAATATCCTCATTGCTTGAAGACCATGTTATCTCGCCGTAAAAGCTGTTTTCCGGTGTGGCGGAAACGCTCAGATAATCGGAAGTACCGATATATCCTTTAAGACTGCCCACAATACTTATTTCGGTTGCAAGGGCCGTTTTGGATACCGAAACATCAAACGAGCCGGTTTTATCTTTGCCATAGTATCGTGCTGCAAGCAGGTAGACGGTTCCGGCGGTCATTTCATACGTAACCTTAAAATTATTGCTGCCTTCTCCACCGTAAATATTGTATGCAAGCTGCTCCATATTTTCATTATAAATATAGCCGTAGGTATCGTCATCGCCGGAAGAAAAGAAAGAATAATAACCTTTCTCATCGGGAATGAACTTAAAAATCGCTTTATCGCCTGCATTTAAAATGTTTGCCGATTTGGTTTCGTCGAGCCTTATTTGCTCATAGTCTTCACCCGCCGCCAAAACCGATAACGGGATCATGCCCATTATCATTAAAAATGCCAAAATAACAGAAACAGTGCGCTTTAATTTCATATTCAGTCCTCCGTTTTTTGTTTTCGGTCTGCATAAAGCCGACCTTTTATCCCCTTTATTACCTTATTTTAACATTAACGAAACAAAAAAGCAACCGCAGATATGATTTTTTAAAAATATGCAGTGTAGGTTTACAATAGATGTGTTACAAAAATCGGAAAACTTCGCCGCAATAATCAACACCCCCGCCGTTATCGCGCAGGATAACAGCAGGGGTGCAAATTTTATAATTCCGAATTACGCATTCCGAATTATTCTTTCTCTTCGGGTAACAGGTCGGTCATACTCTTAACGCTTATGCCGAGGGTGGACATATTGTGCAACAGCGCCGAGGTCGTAGGCTGAATTACGCCCGTAACGCCGCAGACTATAAGCAGGAAATTAAACCCGACAATAAAGCGGTAGTTTTTATTTATGCGGGACATAAGCGCCACCGAAATTTCGCGCAGCTTTAAAAGCTTGAACAAATCGCTTGTAGAAACGGTTATATCCGAAATTTCCTTAGCGATTGCCGCGCCCGTATTTATGGCTATGCCCACATCCGCCTCGGAAAGCGCGGGGGTATCGTTTACGCCGTCGCCTATCATAATAACGGTATGTCCCGCCGCCTTTTCGCAGCGTATAAACTCCGCTTTATCTTCCGGCAGGACCTCGGCGCGGTATTCGTCCACACCCACGGCGCGCGCCACCGCGGCGGCGGTTTTTTCGTTATCGCCCGTCATCATTACAACCTTTTTAATGCCCGCTTTATGCAGTGCCGAAACAACATCGGCAGCCTCGGGGCGCAGCGGGTCGGAAATGCATATAACCGCCCTTAAAACCCCCGAAACGGCGAGGTAAAGGTGCGAGTATTCATCAGAAATACCGTCAAATTTATCTTTTTCGCCCTCGGGTACTGTGCAACCCTCGTCTTCAAATACGAAATGATAGCTGCCTATAACTACCTTTCTGCCCTCAACCGTGCTTGAAATGCCGTGTGCTACCACATATTCAACGTTTGAGTGGTATTCTTCATGGTTAAGCCCGCGCCTTGCAGCCTCTTCTACTACGGCGTTTGCCAGCGAGTGCGGGTAATGCTCCTCAAGGCAGGCGGCAAGCCGCAGCATATCGTTTTCATTCCGTCCGCCGAAAGTCACGATTTTTGCCACGCTCGGGGTTGCAAAGGTGAGCGTGCCTGTTTTATCAAAGACAATGGTATCGGCCTTGGCTACCGCCTCTAAAAAGCGCCCGCCTTTTACCGAAACGTTATATTTATTGCTTTCGCGCATTGCCGATATTACGGCTATGGGCATTGAAAGCTTTAACGCGCAGGAAAAATCCACCATAAGCACCGAAAGCGCCTTTACGGCGTTGCGCGTTAATAAATATGTAAGCGCCGTTCCGCCGAGGGTGTAGGGCACAAGCTTGTCCGCTAAGTGCGAAGCCTTGTCTTCGGCGGTGGATTTAAGCTTTTCGGACTCCTCAATCATATGAACAATGCGGTCATAGCGCCCGCCGCCCATGGTTTTTTCAACCGATATTACGCACTCGCCCTCTTCAACAACCGTTCCGGCATATGCGTAGCTGCCGGCGCTTTTCTTAACGGGCAGTGATTCACCCGTCATTGACGCCTGATTTACCATAGCGTCGCCCGATACTACCTTGCCGTCAAGTGGAATAAGGTTGCCCGTGCGCACTATTATTTTATCTCCGGCGGAAACATTATCAATAGGTATAAGTATTTCCTGCCCGTCGGTTTTAAGCCATACCTTATCTACATTAAGCGACATAGCGCCCGCTAAGTCCGAAACGGACTTTTTATGCGTCCATTCTTCAAGCAGCTCGCCGAGCCGCAGCATAAACATAACGGATGAGGCGGTATCAAAATCCTGCCGCAATAGCGATACGGTAACCGCAGTGGCGTCAAGCACCGATACGGAAAGCCTACCCTTTATAAGCGCCTTTAAGCCTGCCTTTATATAGTGCAGCGAGTGGTAGACCGCTATTGCCGAGCGCAGCGGCAGCGGCAGAAAAAGCTTTGAAGAAAAGCGCTTTAAAACCGCCGAAACCAGTTTATCTTCAAACTCACGGTTGAGCGCCCGCGCGGTATGCTCGGGAATAGCCACCTGCGTTTCGGCTTTTGCGGGCGAAAAGGCGGCAAAGGCCTTTATAATTTCTGCCCGCGCGCCGTTATACGTAACGGTAGCGTCGCAGGTGCGGTCGTAAACCTTAACATCGGTAACGCCCGCAACCCCGCGCAGATAATACTCAAGAACATCGGCAGAATGAAGGCTCATTCTGTTTATACATAAATGCACGCGCAGTCTGCCCTGCGATTCGTGCAATACCAAGCATTTCATAAAACTGCATCTCCGAAAATTTAATGCAAATAAAAATCATGCTCCCTCCGTGGAGGGAGCTGAGTGTATACGAGACCGAATGAGAGAAAAATGCTCCCGACTGAAATTTATTCTTCGGTTTCTTTATCGGCAGCGGTATCTTCAATAACTTCTGCTTCCGCTTCGGCGGCGCGCTTTTCGTTGAGCGCCTTAGCGTCGGCAAGAATATCTCCCGCGTTTTCCTTTACGGCGGTAACGACCGTCATAACGTCCTCTTTGGCGCGAAGTGCCGCGGCGGTGGTATATGTATAGGCTTTTTTAGCCTCTTTACTGCTCAGAATTTTAAGGCCGGCCGTTCCGAAAAGCAGTCCTCCGGCAAATAATCCGAGCTTACCCCATGCACATTTCATTTAAAACAACCTCCTTTTTTAGACAAAGCAATCAGGATATGACAATTCCTGATCGCCGTGTCTACATTATAGCACTGTTCGACAAAAAAATCAATTGTGATGCGCTGAATTAACAAAAATTTCAAAATTAGAAAAGCCCCGTAATTTTTCCGTTTTCATCAACGTCAATATTCTCTGCGGCGGGGCGTTTCGGCAGCCCCGGCATGGTCATAATATCTCCCGTAAGCACCACTATAAAGCCCGCCCCGGCGGAAATTTTAACATTTTTAACCGTTACGGTAAAGCCCGTAGGCGCGCCGAGCAGGGCGGGATCATCCGAAAAGCTGTACTGCGTTTTTGCAATGCACACGGGTAAGCCCCCAAAGCCCAAAGCGGTAAGCCTTTCTATCTGCTTTTTAGCTGCGGGCAAAACGGTTATGCCGTCTCCGCCGTAAACCTTTTTTACCACCGCCTCGATTTTTTCCTCAATACTGCCGCCGAGCGAATAGCTGAACTTAAAGTCGCCCTTTTCTTCGCTGCAAAGCCTTACAACCTCGTGCGCAAGCTCTTCGCCGCCCTTGCCGCCGTCCGCCCAGACGGTGGAAAGCACTGTGTTAACGCCGAGCTCGCGGCATTTTTCTATTATGAAATTTATTTCGCGGTCGGTATCGGTCGGGAAACGGTTAATTGCCGCAACACAGGGCAGACCGTAAACGTTTTTAATATTGCGTATATGCCTTAAAAGATTTGGTATACCCTTTTCAAGCGCGGGAATATCCTCGGTATCAAGGCTTTTTTTATCAAGCCCGCCGTGCATTTTAAGGGCGCGTACCGTAGTCACCATAACCACGGCGTCGGGCGTGAGCCCTGCGGCTCTGCACTTTATATCAAGAAATTTTTCAGCGCCGAGGTCAGCCCCGAAGCCCGCCTCGGTTATTGCGTAATCGCCTAATTTCAAGGCAAGCTTTGTAGCCGTTACGGAGTTGCAGCCGTGGGCGATATTTGCAAACGGTCCGCCGTGCACAAGCGCGGGCGTTCCCTCTAAGGTCTGCACAAGGTTCGGTTTAAGCGCGTCCTTTAAAAGCGCCGCCATTGCGCCCTGCGCTTTAAGGTCGGCGCAGGTTACGGGCTTATCGTCATAAGTATAGCCCACAATTATGCGGGAAAGCCGCTCCTTTAGGTCGGCTATGCTTTCAGATAAGCAGAGAACCGCCATAATCTCGCTTGCAACCGTTATATCAAAGCCGTCTTCCCGCGGCACGCCGTTTGCAACCCCTCCGAGACCGTCCGTAATATACCTTAACTGGCGGTCGTTCATATCAACGCAGCGTTTCCAGGTTATTTTGCGCACGTCAATATTAAGCTCGTTGCCCTGCTTTATATGGTTATCCAGCATTGCGGCAAGCAAATTATTTGCCGCGCCTATTGCGTGAAAATCCCCCGTGAAGTGTAAATTTATATCCTCCATAGGCACTACTTGGGCATATCCGCCGCCCGCAGCTCCCCCTTTTATTCCGAAAACAGGACCTAAAGACGGCTCGCGCAGCGCGACAACCGCGTTTTTGCCTATGCGGCTCATACCGTCGGCAAGCCCTATGGTAGTGGTGGTCTTACCCTCGCCTGCGGGAGTGGGGGTTATAGCCGTAACAAGTATAAGCTTGCCGTTCTCGCGGCGGTTTTCTTTCATAATCGAAAGATCGATTTTTGCCTTGTATTTGCCGTATTGCTCTATGTATTTTTCGTCAATTCCCGCTTTTTTCGCTATTTCGGTTATGGGTTTTAATTCGCATTTGCCTGCAATTTCAATATCGGATAAGTATGCCATACAAAACACTCCTTTTATACTATTTTCTTAGATATGCCGCGATTTGTCAAGTTTTTTAATTATGTATTGATATTTTTCTTTAAGTGTTATATAATTATTACAAACTTTACGGTGAGGGTGTACTTGTGAAAAACCTGATTGTAAATATTTACAAAACGCTTTTTTTCTTCGATTTATCAATAGTTATAGTTTATTATCTTCCGAATATTAAAACCAAAAACGCCGCGCTGCTTAATTTATGGCGCGACGGTATGTTTTTTGCAGTTATGCTTGTGTTCACCCTGTTTTTCAAGACGGCTGTGGAGCGCAACAGGCTTAAAATTTTCAACCCGAAAAATAAGCTGCGGCATTACAGCATAGGGCTTATAACGGGGCTTGTGCCGGTGGCAATTACCCTGCTTTTGCTTATGCTGATACGCAAGGTTAAATTTTCGGGCATAAATCACCCGGGGCATACGCTTTTGTGGCTTGCCGCAATTTTTCTTAATGTATTTGCAACCGAGCTTTTGCTGCGCGGCTATCTTTTCAGGCTTTACCGCAAATATTACGGCTTTACCGTAGCGGCGGTAATAATAACCCTGCTTTTTATATCAATGAACCCAGGCATTTTAAAGCATGGCGTGATCTATCCCGTAAATATGCTGCTTAACAACCTTATTTTCTGCCTTATTGCGGAGTATTCCTACTCGCTTTTAGCGCCGGTTGTTGCGCATTTTGCCTATAATGCCGTAAGCTCGCTTGCGGCGGGCAGTTTGTCGCTTTATGCGGAAAATCCGTTTCTGCTGAAGCTGACATTCAGCGGCAATAAATACATTTCGGGAGGGGCTATGAAGCTTGAGGGCAGCGCGATTATGCTTGTTTGTCAGCTTGCCGTTTGCGCGTTCTTTATTATACGGCTGAAAAAAAGAAGAAGGCAGCAAAGCCGATAATAACGCCCGAAAGTCTAAACAATTAAAACATCCGGAAAGGATTTAAGGTGATAATATGTATAGAATAGGTATGTCAAGCTGCGGGTTTCCGCTTACCGAAGAAAATTTTGCCGCGCTTAACGAAAACAAAATCAGCGCTGTTGAAATATCAATGCAGCCCGAGCTTTACAAGGATATTGATTATAAGCAGCTGAAAAATTTGTCCGAAAAATACGCTGTGGAGCTATGGTCGTATCACTTACCGTTTTCGCCGTTTTCCGAAATAGATATTTCTTTTAAGGATAAAGCAAAGCGGGAAAGCACGGTCGGGTATCTTTCGGAGCTTATAAAAAAGGCAGCCGATATCGGAATTGATAAATTTGTCATTCATGCAAGCGGCGAGCCTATAGGAGATACTGAAAGGGCGGAGCGTTTGAAATGCGCAATGCTGTCGCTTAATACTCTTGCCGAAACAGCCTGCAGGTGCGGCGGCGCAATAGCGGTTGAGGATCTGCCGCGCACGTGTCTCGGAAATACAAGCGATGAAATAATCGCTCTGCTCGGCGCAAACGATAAATTGCGAGTCTGCTTTGATACGAACCACCTGCTGCAAGAGGACAATTTGAACTTTATGAAAAAGCTGTCGGATAAAATTATAACCGTACATATTTCCGATTACGATTTTACCAATGAAAAGCATTGGCTGCCGGGAGAAGGGGAACTTAACTGGTGCGAAATGTATTCCGCGTTTAAGGAGATAGGCTACAGCGGCGTTTGGATGTATGAAATCGGGCTTAAATGCCCGAAAACCATTACTCGGGATCGCGATTTGAATTTCAGCGATTTTTATAACAACGCCGTGACTATTTTTTCTCAAAAGCAGCCTGCGGCTTTGGGTGTGCGCAAATAAAATTTCCAAATCGGGAAATAATCGGAAAAAAGAAATCAAGAAACAGCTTGAGCGTGCCGATTTTTCGGCACGCTCATTTTATAGCTTTGTTTTATGGGGTTTGCGTTAAGAAGATTCTATACAAAAAAAGCCTTCCTCTGATGAGGGTGCGGGTGTCCGATGGACACCTCTGCGAAGCAGAAGCGCCGACCAAGGCGGCAGCCGAGACGGTTGCGCGGCGTAAGCCGTGACGGAAGGAGAGAAAGACCTTAAATACATAAAAGCTTTACTTGTTCTCTCCCTCAGTCAGCCATACGGCTGACAGCTCCCTCGTCAGAGGGAGCCGAAAGTTATTCAAGAGTTTGTTTACGCACGGTTACTTTAATGCACGATTCTAAATTTATAGCACCTGACAAATAATTATCCGAATGTCGGGGTGTTGCCTATATTAACTATATTTACCCAGCTGTTTCCGGGGTTTACGGTAAGCTCACTGCCGTCGGCTTTGGTGAATTTAAAGCCGTTCTTAGCGTCGCCCTTGCTCCACTTTATGGGCGTGCATGTGCCGTTTACGCAGTAGTAACCGTCGCCGCTGTCCAGCAATACCTGGCGGTGGTAATTATCCGAATAATTGCGGATAGTTGTGAAAAGAATGAAAACATTCTTCATATCCACCGTTTCGCCCGTAAAATAATCTTTACGCAGGGTATTACCGTAGTATCTTGTGTATTTGCCCTTTGCCTCATCATATTTGAAGACCGTTCTGTAGCTTGAGGACGCCGGTATATTTATTGTTTTTGCCGGGCTTTCAAGCGTTACGGGCGCGTCCTCCTCGGCAAAGCTGACCCAAGGAGCGGTGCTTGAGGAGGCGGTTTTGTGCCCGTCGTTTACAAGCGAGTTCCAAAGCTTTTCGCCGTAAACATAGAGCGTGTGCTCCGACGCTAAGCCGTTCTTGATACGAACGCCGTAATTCTTTGACATAAGGTCAACATCGTCTGTATCCTTTAAGTGCGGCGCGCAGTATGTGTTATCCTGCCCGCAATGAATATAAATTGCGTTATGACCCATGGCAAGGTCAACATAGGGGTAACGCGCGGAACGTATGCTGCCTATTTTTTCGGCTGCGGTTACGTCCTGAAAAACTGCCATAAGACGGGTTATACCGCCCTCAACCTCGGTTTCGTAAACAATATCGGCTTTGTTAAGGCCTGTTTGAACCGGCTGTGCTGTGGAAATGTTGTTTACCATTATTGCCACGGGGCGGTTTTTGGCTTTTTCCTCGGCTATGCCCGAAACGCCCGTCAGCGGGTTTTTATACGTTACGGGCTTTGTTTCCGAGACGACCGACGGCTCAGAGCCCTTATCTACGCTTAATCTGTCCTGATCCTTTTTGCAGCCTGCAAGCAACAAAAGACAAATTGCCAGCAGGAGCGGTATGATTCTTTTTGTCATTTTGAAATTCCTCCGTGAAATACTGCACTTGACAGGGAAAGCCCCGTCAAGTGCATTTTTTGATACCATATAAGTATAAGCCCTCGGTTATAAAATTTCAATACCGATTTTCATTTTGTAACCATTTTGAAAAGAAAATTATTTTTTGCGCTTTCCGCTTAAAATGTTCATTATCACATAAATGCCTATGAGTAAAACAATGCTGCCGCAAAGCACCGCGTACATGCCGCCTGTGCCGACCTTTGTGCCGAAAAAGTCAAGGTTGCAGTCTACGCTGTCGCGTATGGCGTCCACAACCTCCGAGGGAAAACCCTGCGACTTCATTTCGGCGAATACGCCGCGCATTGCGTGGTTTCTCAAAAGGCTTGTGCCGTATGTTCCCGGCAGAAAGGAAAGCACCTTTTGCAGCCCGCTGCCGAAGTTGGAAATAGGCATATACGCGCCGCAGATAAAGCCGTAGCCCGCACTTACGATTGTGCCTACGGCGGACGCCTGACCGTCGGTAGTTAAAAAGAAGTTTACGCAGGAGGAAAGCGCCGTGCCGAACATAGTGAGCAGAAAAACGTCAAGCACGGTAAGCGCAATGTCGGCTGCCGTTAAATACCAGCCTACCGCCGAAAGATAAATAAGGCTTGCTGCCAATGCAGAAAAGCTGATAATAAGTGTGGAAACAAGCGTTGATATGTAATAACCGAGCCCCAAAGTTCCGAAACGGACGGGCGAGACGGTCAGATCGTGCCGCGCGCCGCTTGTTTTATCCTTTATCATTAAAAGATTGGAGCAGAACGCCACCGTAATACAGCTGACCGCCAAAAGTGAAGAAACAAGCTGACCGCCTACGCAGCCGTTCAGCACCGAGTCCGAAACGGTTGCCCCTGCCGCTTTCAGCGCGGAGCGGAAGGAATCGTCATATATCTTTTTTAAAAAGGTTGAATACAGAACAAGCAGTATTATAGGAGTAATAAGGGAGGATATGAACATTCCCTTATCCTTAAAATAAAGCTTTGTGTTGCGTTTTACAAGCGCCGAAAGCTCTGTCATTTCTGCTCACCCCCCGTAAGCTTTTTGCCTGTTACGGCAAGAAAAACATCATCCATTTTGCCCTTGGTTATTTCATAATCGCTGAAAACCTCGGGGTATTTAATAATAAGCTCGGTTGCCGCCGCGGTATTCGGCACTGCCACGCGGAAAGCGTCGCGCAGCGGCTCGTACGGCGCGCCCAACCCTTTTACCGTTTCTTCGTTTACGCCGTACAGCGTTATAAAATCGCCTGTGTATTTATTTTTCAGCTGCAAAGGCGTGCCCTCGGCGGCGATTTTTCCCTTATCCAATATTACAACGTAATCGGCGTCCGCCGCCTCTTCCATATAATGGGTGGTAAGAAACACCGTAAGCCCGCTGCCGCGCCGAAGCTCGCCTATTACCTGCCACAAAAGCTTGCGCGTCTGGGGGTCAAGCCCTGTGGTGGGCTCGTCGAGAATAAGAATTTTCGGGCTGTGCAAAAGCGCCCTTGCAATATCTATTCTTCTGCGCTGACCGCCCGAAAGCTTGCCCACAGGCTGCCGCAGTAAATTTTCAAAATCAAGCAGTTTTGCAAGGTAGGAAAGCCGTGCTTTAAAGTCCGCGCCGTGTATTCCGTAAAGCGCCGCGCGGCTTTCAAGGTTATCCTTTACCGAAAGGTCCTTATCCAGCACCGAATTTTGGAAGACAACGCCGAGACTGCGTTTTACGCGGTCGGGGTCTTTATCAATATCCGTTCCGCAGATTTCCACCTTGCCGCCGTCCTTTGAAAGCTGACCGCACATAATGTTGATAGTGGTGGATTTTCCCGCGCCGTTAACGCCCAAAAATGCGAAAAACTCGCCCTCCTTGACCTTAAAGCTTAGGTCGTCAACCGCTTTTTTGTCGCCGTAGCTTTTGGTTAAATGTTCAATTTTAAGCAAAGCCTATTCCCCCTTAATTTCTTTAAATACGCCCTTTCGACAGCGTATGCTTTTAAGGGACGTATGCCGAATTTTTAATAAATCATCCATTTCCCGCGCCGCGTTTTCGTAGCGCCCGCCGGTGTGGTGAACCAGTATGTAATCAACCTCTTTTATTTGCCCTGCGGCTTTTTTGCAGAAATCGCGAACGGGAGCGGCAAGCGCAAAAACCCATATAGGGGAGCATATTGTTATATGCTCATAGGTTGAAAGGTCAACGCTTATTTCCTCGGTCGGCATTTCCCACCGATGCATTCCGAACCGCCCGCACCACCAAAAGCCCAATGTGCCGTCGGTTTTTTCGGTCGATTTTATTTCATATATTTCGGCGCCTGTTTTTTCCGCCGCCTCATACGCCTTCTTTTTAACGTAGCCCATACGCGAGAAGTAGACCACAAGTCTTTTTCTATTTGTGCCTATGCTTTTATAATCGGCGGTATTTACCGAAAAGCTTTCCTGCTTTTCAAAAACATATGCGGCATAGCCGGTTATTGCCTGGCAAAAGCCGAATATAAAATAAATTGTGGACATAAAATTCGGCGGGAACATATAAAACTGAATGCATATCCACAGCATAAGGGTAACGCCGAAAATTCCGCCTAAGACTACGCCTGAGCGCTTTTTCAAAAAGAGCAGCACGGCGGCTGTAAGATTGGAAATGCCGTTTACAATAAGCAGCGCAAACCCCGAAAAAAGCAGATCGCGAAATAATACATCGGCAAACGGCAGCGCCTTGAAATACGGCAGCATACCGTCCATACCCATAATTTTTCCGCTTGGGTCAACAAACATCATAACCGAGCCTAAAACCGCGCCGCTGCCTATAAACAGCGTCCAGAATATAAGAAAGCGCCTTGCGGTATTATACCTTGATCTCGTTCGCATTTTAACAACCCCGAATATACAGTTTAAAAGTAAAATCGACAAACCTCGCCGGAGATTTGTCGATTTTGGTGCCGCTGACCGGACTTGAACCGGTACGGTATCGCTACCGAGGGATTTTAAGTCCCTTGTGTCTGCCTATTCC